>WJJW01000304.1 GCA_014729455.1 Candidatus Eiseniibacteriota bacterium | reverse complement strand
CCTCCTCGCGCTCCTCCGCCTTCTCCTTCCCCTTCTCCTTCTTCTCCCCCTCCTCGTCGGAAGGCTCCTCCTCCGCTTCGCCGTCGTCGCCGTCGGTATCGATGTGGGCGATCACGTTGCCGACCGGAACCGTCTCCCCTTCCTCGGCGAGCAGCTCGATGATCTTGCCGGCGGCGGGCGACGGGATCTCGGAGTCGACCTTGTCGGTCGAGATCTCCAGGATGTTCTCGTCCCTCTCGACCTGGTCCCCCTCCTTCTTCAACCACTTCAGGATCGTTCCTTCCGCGATGCTCTCCCCCATCTGCGGCATGACCATCTCGACCTTCATGACCTTCTTGAACCTCCCGGATCGCCGTTGCGACCCATTCTCCTCGAGTCCGGCACCCCCGGCCGTTCGGGGATCAGTAATCGATCAATTCGTCCAGCGCCTTCTGCACGTCGCCGAGCTGGGGAAGGACGACCGCCTCCAGGTCCCAGTTGTACGGGACCGGGCTGTCCGCGCCACCGAGACGTCGCACCGGCGCGTCGAGAAACTCGAACCCTTCGGATGCGATCACCGCGGCGACCTCCGCTCCGAATCCTCCCGTCAGCATGTCTTCGTGGACCACCAGGACCCGCCCGGTCTTCTTCACACTCTCCAGAACGGCCTCGCGATCCCACGGCAGGATCGTCCGGAGGTCGATCACCTCCACCGAGACCCCGCGGGACGCAGCCTTCGCGGCGGCGTCGAGGCTGCGCTTCACCAGGGCTCCATACGTCACGATCGTCGCGTCCTCGCCTTCCCGCGCGATGCGGGCCTTCCCGAACGGAAGGAGGAACTCCGCGTCCGGCTCCGGGCCCGACGCGTGGAGCTGCCGGTAGAGCCCCTTGTGCTCGAGAAACAGGACCGGATCCTCCCCGCGAATCGCCGTCTTCAGCAGCCCTTTCGCGTCCGGAGCGGTCGACGGGTAGAGGACGTAGAGACCCGGGAAGTGCGCGAACGTCGCCTCGATGTTCTGGCTGTGATACAAAGCCCCGTGGATGTAGCCGCCGACCGGCACCCGCACCACCGCGGGGCAGCTCCAGTTCCCGGCCGAGCGGTAGCGCATCATCGCCAGCTCGTTGCGGATCTGATTCATCGCCGGCCAGATGTAGTCCCCGAACTGGATCTCCACGACCGGACGGAATCCGCTGCAGGCGAGACCGATCGCGGTTCCGACGATGCTCGATTCGGCAAGGGGCGAGTTGAAGACCCGATCGGATCCGAAGCGGACCGAGAGCCCGGTCGTCGCCGTGAAGACCCCGCCCTTGTGATCCTCGACGTCCTCGCCGTAGACGACGACCTTCGGATTCCGCTCCATCTCCTCGCTCAGGGCGTGGTTGATCGCATCGACCAGCACGATCTTCTCTCCCGTCGCCTTCGGGGTCTCCGACCCGCCTTCGGGCGGGACGTGCTCGCGGGAGGCGTAGACGTGATCCAGGGCCGTCGAGGGATCCGGCATCGGACGGGACGCCGCATAGTCGGCTGCGTCGTCGACCGCGCTCTTGACCTCCTTGCGGATCTCCTCGGCCTGCTCCTTGTCGAGGATCCCCTCCTCGAACAGCACCGACTCGAGGCGGGGGATCGGATCGCGCTCCCGTTCCGCCTCCAGCTCCTCGGCGTCGCGGTACTTCGCCTGGTTGTCGCTCGACGAATGCGGCAGCAGGCGGACGACGTCGGCGATGACCACGGCGGGCCCCTTCCCTGCGCGACATCCCTCCACCGCCTCGCGCATCACGTCGTAGGAGGCGAGGAGGTCGGTCCCGTCCACGGGGTATCGTCGCAGATTCACGTAACCGCCGCAGAGGTCGTGGACCGTGGTCGTCGTCTGCTGGGAGATGTGCACGCTGATCGCGTACTTGTTGTCCTGGATGCAGAAGATGACCGGCAGCTTCTCACGGCTCGCCCAGTTGAGCGCCTCGTGGAAGTCCCCCTGGCTCGTCGTCCCCTCCCCGGCGGAAACGTAGACGACCTCGTCGGTTCCGCCGAGCTTGGACGCCATCGCCGAACCGACCGCCTGGAGGAACTGCGACCCGGTCGGGCTCGACTGGGAGACGATCCGTAGGTCGCGATGGCCGTAGTGGGCCGGCATCTGCCGCCCGCCGCTGTTCGGATCCTCGGCGCGACTCAGGAAGCAGAGCATCACCTCCTCGGCGGTCATGCCGGTCTGGAGGCAGAAGGCGAGATCCCGGTAGTACGGATACGACCAGTCGCGGCCCGGTCGCATCGCGGCCGCCGCCGCGACCTGGATCGCCTCGTGGCCCGAAGCCCCGATGTGAAAGAAGCTCTTCCCCTGCTTCAGGAGGATCATCATCTTCTCGTCCAGACGGCGCGTCAGCAGCATCGTCCGGTAGATCGCGAGGAGGTCCAGCTCCGGCGACGACGAGGCCGTCGCGTCCCCCTTCTTCTTCCGCGGGCGCGTCTTCCGGTTCGACTTCGAACTGGTCCTCACATCCGCCATTCCTGGTCCTCCTCCAGCTCCGGCCTTCGGTTCCAGATCCCGGCGAGCTCCTCGACGACGGTCCGTCCCACCTCGTCGAGATCGCAGCGCGCGCCGGTCAGCCGCTCCATCGACGTCATCCGGCATCCCGGGATTCCGCACGGGACGATCAGGTCGAACGCCGCCAGATCGGTCGCCACGTTCAAGGCGAAACCGTGCATCGTCACCCAGCGGCTCGCGCGCAGACCGATCGACGCCAGCTTCTCCCCGCCGACCCACACACCGGTCTTCCCTTCGCGGCGTCCCGCCTCGATTCCGAAACGGGCGACGGCCCGGATCATCCCTTCCTCCATCTCGCGGAGAAAGCGATGGACGTCGTGATGCAGCTCCTTCAGATCCACGATCGCATAGCCGATGAGCTGTCCCGGTCCGTGGTACGTCACGTCGCCGCCCCGATCGGTCCGAACGAGATCGATCCCGCGCGAGCGCAACAGCGGCTCCGGCGCGACGAGGTTTCCCTCGCGCCCGTTGCGGCCGATCGTCACGACCGGCTCGTGTTCGAGCAGCAGGAGCGTGTCGGGCCGGTCGCCCGCGCACCGCGCGGCGTGCAGGCGACGCTGGAGATCCCAGGTCTGCTCGTATCCACGCCGTCCGTCCAGGCGGACGATCCGCAGCGCGCGCGCCGCGGCCGGTGTCCCGGTCCGGGTCGCCATGCTCAGATGTTGATCGCCTCGCCCAGAGCGGCGGCGGTCGCCTCCTGGATCGCCTCGGCCACCGTCGGATGGGCGTGGACCGTGTCGATGATCGTCTCGGCGGTCGCCTCGGCGGTCAGCGCGAGACCCGCCTCGGCGATCACCTCCGTGGCCTCCGCTCCGATCATGTGCACGCCGATGATCTCGCCATACGGCGCGGAGACGATCACCTTCGCGAACCCCTCCGTCTCGCCCGCGGCGACCGCCTTCCCGCTCGCCCGCAGCGGGAACTTGCCGACCTTGATCTCGTACCCCTGCTCCCGCGCCTCTCTCTCGGTCAGGCCGATGCTCGCGACCTGCGGTTGGCAATAGGTGCAGCCGGGGATCTTCTTGTAGTCGACCTCCGGTCGCTCCTTCCCGGCGAGCCCCTCGACGGCGGCCACCCCTTCGGCCGCCGCGACGTGGGCGAGAAGCGGGGGGCCGATGACGTCCCCGATCGCCAGGACGCGATCGACGTTGGTGCGGAATCGGCCGTCCACCTGGATCCGGCCCTTCTCGTGGTGCACGCCGGCCTCCTCGAGACCGAGCCCCTCCACGTTCCCCTGGACCCCGATCGCGACCAGCGCCGCGTCGGCCTCGATCTTCTCCGTCCCCTTCGGGCCGGACAGCTCGGTGCGGACCACGTCGCCGTCGCGGACGAGCGAGGCGACCTTCGTTCCGGTGTGCATCGCGATCCCCCGCTTCTTGAACGAGCGGGCCAGCTCCTTGCTGATCTCCTCGTCCTCGATCGGCAGGATGCGGTCGAGCATCTCCACGAGGGTCACCTCGGTCCCGAAGGTCGCGTAGAGGTACGCGAACTCGACACCGATCGCCCCCGCGCCGACGACGATCAGCCGCTCCGGCCGCTCCGGCATCGCCATCGCTTCCCGGT
>WJJW01000303.1 GCA_014729455.1 Candidatus Eiseniibacteriota bacterium | reverse complement strand
GGCGGTGGTCTCTACGACTCCCCGGGCAGCCCGCGCGTCACCGCCCTCTTCGACCGGGGAGGGGAGCTGCTGGTGGGTGGGTACTTCACCGGCGCCGGGGACTTTCCGGCGCGCAACGTCGTCCTCTGGGACGGTGCGGTCTGGGACCGGCTCGGCGACGGAATGGACGGGGCGGTCCTCGCCTTCGCCGAGTTCGGCGGTCTCGTCGCCGGCGGCAGCTTCACCGAGAGCGGGAGCGGACCGATGCGCGGGGCGGCGCGCTGGAACGGGGACCGGTGGTTCCCGCTCGCCTCCGGCCTCACGGGGGAGTTCGTGACGGTCCACGCGCTTGTGGTGCACGAGGGATCGCTCTACCTCGGCGGTCTCTTCGATGCCGCCGGAGGAAAGCCCTCCGCGAACCTGGCGCGGTGGGACGACCGGGACGGCCCCGGCGCGCGCCGTTGATCGTGCGCGGGATCAGCCGAACGGGTTGGGGCGCGGAGGACGGGGCCGGCCGAGGATCCGCACCCGCCTCCCCTTCCTCTGCCGGCTCGCCCCCCCGATCACGATCAGCATGATGAGGATCGAGACGACCGCGAGCGGGACCGAGTAGTCCTCACCGTAGACGACGTCCTCCAGCGTCATCCAGACCGCGCGTCCCCAGCCGAGGTCGTTGTTCCCGGCGAAGACGATGACGAGATCCTTCGGCACGTAGCGGAGGTAGTTCTCGTAGACGACGACGGCGCTCTCGATGCCGGCCCCGCGTCCGCCGGCGACCAGGCGGGGCGTCCCCCGGCGGGTCTCCTCGACCGTCCAGCCGTAGGCGGGCTGGTCGCCGCTTCCGGCGAACGCCGCCTTCTCCGCGCCGTTCAGGATCTTCTCCCCCCGCAGCGCCATCTGCCAGCGGAACAGATCCCCCGCGGTGGAGACGATCCCGCCGGCTCCCCGGATCGACCAGTCGTACGAACGCGACGGGACCGGCTCGAGGTCGTCCTGGTTCCCCGCGTAGAGGAAACGGAAGAGCGAGAGCGTGTGCCGGGGGGGCGGAAACCGGGCCAGCGTGGGGAGTAGGGATCCACCCGCTCGATAGGCGGTCGCGGGCGGCGATTCGACGGCGATCGAGTCGCCGGGGAAACCGGTCGCGTGGAGCCCGGCGGGTGCGAACAGGGAGTCGCGGAGGTAGCTCTCGAACGTCGTTCCGCTCGCCGTCTCGACGATCGCCGCGAGGAGGATCGCTTCGACGGGGGACGGAGCGGTCTCGGTCCCCGGAGGGAAGGCGATCTCCGCCTCCCGCACCGCCCGGAGAAACGCCTCCCGCTCGCCGCGGAGGACCGCCGCCGGTTCGCGGACCAGTCCGGAGGTGCCGGCGAGCAGGTGGCGGATCGTCACCGTGTCCTTCGGCGCCGGAAACGGGCCGAGATGCTCCGCGATCGGATCGTCCAGATCCAGCCGGCCCTCCCCGGACAGCCGGAGGATCGCCGCCGCGGTGAACTGGCGGGTGAGCGGACCGATCGGGAAGAGGGTCGCCGCGCCGTTGGCGCGTCCCGTCTCGCGATCGGCGAGCCCGTACCCCTTGTGGAGGACGATCAGCCCGCCCCATCCGACGACGATCGTCCCGGACAGGCCCGACTCCTCGTACTTCGCGAGGATCCCGTCGAGCTTCTCGCCGAGGTTCGGCTCGACGAACTCGCTTCGCGTCAGATCGACCCAGCCGGGCTCCTCTCGCTGCGCCCGGACATCGGGGACGCAGGCGGCGAGGAGGCATCCGCCGACGAGGAGCCCGCCCGCCAGACGGCTCATCCCTCTTCCCCCGGGATCTCCTTGCGGAGGTGGACCATCTCGCATCCGTACTCCTCGGTCGAGGGGAGGTCGTTGTAGTGCTCGTGATACCCGGCGGCCCGGTAGAAGGCCCGCGTCTCGTCGTAGGGCGGGTACGGCTCCGATGCGGCCACCGTCATCAGCTCCACGACTCCGCCTCCGGCGCGACGGCAATGGTCCTCCACGACCCGGACGAGCGCGCGCCCGATCCCGCGGCCGCGGTGGCTGCGGGCGACCCCGATCCAGTGGATCTTCACGAGGCCGGGATCGGGATAGAGCCGGCTTGGACCGTAGACCGCGAAACCGAGGATCCGTCCGGCGAGCTCGGCGACGATTCCTCGCCAGCGGCCGAGATCCTCGAGCGCCTCCCCGACCGATTCGGGCCGAAACCACTCGGGCAGCCCGCGCATCAACCCGGCGATCCCGTCGTGGTCGGCGTCGCCGGCCGGTCGGATCCGGATTCCGTCGACCGGACGCTCCAGGTCTTGCAACGCCGGGATCCCGGCGAGCGTCTCCGCCCGCAGGATGGCGCGGACCGCCGCCCGGGCGACCACCTCCGCAGCGGCCGCCCCGAGCAGCGTCGCGTTGCAGGAACGGTCCCCGGCGGAGAGCGCGAAGATCGTATCGCCATCGACCAGGGTGTGTGCCGGCCGGATCACCCGTGCGAGGCCGACGCCGGCGGTACGCGCCAGCAGATTCGCCCCTTCCTTGTCGAGCCGGGCGTTGGTCGCCACGACGCCGATCACCGTGTTCGGATCGGGAGCCTGGAAGGGGGCCGGCATCCCCCCGTTGCGGCGCAGGACCTCCATCGTGTCGGCGAACGCGGGCGCCCTCGGGCCGGCCTCGGGAGCGCGGGCGCCGGCGAGGATCGCGCCCGTCACCGGAT
>WJJW01000302.1 GCA_014729455.1 Candidatus Eiseniibacteriota bacterium | reverse complement strand
GAAAACGCCTGAGG
The DNA here is from genome assembly GCA_014729455.1 of Candidatus Eiseniibacteriota bacterium. Taxonomy (GTDB): domain Bacteria; phylum Eisenbacteria; class RBG-16-71-46; order CAIMUX01; family VGJL01; genus WJJW01. Next base: position 4,058 of record WJJW01000302.1, on the reverse strand, counting down.
GATGGCGAAGGGGGGCGGTTCGGCACGAAGCGGTCCGGTCCTCGACAGACAACCGCTCCCCGCAAGTCCGAGCTTCTCGTCCGAAAGACCCGAGGGCGCCGACCCTTCGCGGGCTTGTTTGACACCCCCTCGCGCCGTGTGCTTGCATGATCTGATTGCCGCATCGATCGATTGAAGGGAGATCGTGTCGAGCATCTGGCCCATCCTCGTCTACTCCGCCGCCGTCGTGGCGCTCGCCGCCGTGATGATCGGGCTCTCCGCCCTTCTCGGAGAGCGGCACCGGGAACGAGCCACCGGGGAGCCGTATGAATCCGGAATCGCTCCGACGCGATCGACGCGCGGACGCTTCTCGACGCAGTTCTACATCGTCGCGCTCCTGTTCGTGATCTTCGACCTCGAAGCGGTATTCCTCTTCGCCTGGGCGGTCGCCGCACGCGAAGCGGGTTGGACCGGCTACGCCGGCATCGGGGTCTTCGTCTTCGTCCTCGTCGCCGCGCTCCTCTACGAGCTTCGCCAAGGCGCTCTTGACTGGCGATCGATACGAGGCCCGCGATGAAGTGGTGGATCTCCCGTCCAGGGCGGCCGAAGGGACCGGAACCGGTCCCGATCGCCGATCCCCGGATCGACGACACGGTCCGTCGTTCCGTAGCGCTCGGGCGGCTCGAGGAGATGATCGCCTGGGGCCGCAAGAACTCCCTCTGGCCGTTCAGCTTCGGCCTCTCCTGCTGCTTCGTGGAGATGGCGACGAGCCTGACCAGCAAGTACGACATCGCCCGGTACGGTTCGGAGGTGATCCGCGGGACGCCGCGCGAGGCGGACGTCATGATCATCGCCGGCACGGTCTTCCGCAAGATGGCGCCGATCATCCGCAGGCTGCACGAGCAGATGATGGAGCCGCGCTGGGTGATCTCGATGGGTTCCTGTGCCAACTCCGGAGGGATGTACGACATCTACAGCGTGGTGCAGGGGGTCGACAAGTTCCTCCCCGTCGATGTCTACGTCCCCGGCTGCCCGCCGCGCCCCGATGCGTTCATGGAGGGACTGCTCCTGCTGCGCGATCGGGTCGGAACCGAGCGGCGCCCGCTCGGATGGTGGCTCGACGACCAGGGCGTCCGGCGCCCACCGCCTCCGTCCCGGCGGGACGAGCGGCGGGCGGAGAGAGGGAGAGCGCGGGAACTGCGGAGCCCGGATGAGGTCTGAGGAGGTCTCCTTCATGGACCTGACGGCCGGGCGCCAGGAGACGGAGGACGGGATCCCGACCTACTGGGTCGCCCGCGATCAGGCGGGCGGTCTGCTGCGACGGCTCAAGGAGGAGGTGGACCGTCCTTACCGGATGCTCTACGACCTGACCGCCGTCGACGAGCGGACCCGCACGGACCGGGATCGGCTGCCGGCGAAAGACTACACGGTCGTCTACCATCTGCTCTCGTTCGAACGGAACGAAGACGTCCGGATCAAGGTCGCGCTGGACGCCGACTCCCTCTCGATCCCGAGCGTCACCTCGATCTGGCCCGCCGCCGGCTGGTACGAGCGGGAGGTCTGGGACCTGTTCGGGATCCGGTTCGACGGGCATCGGAATCTCCGGCGGATCCTGATGCCGGAGACGTGGGAAGGACATCCGCTGCGGAAGGACCACCCCGCCCGGGCGACCGAGATGGGTCCGTACACCCTTCCCGACGACGCGCAGGAACGTGAGCAGGAGGCCCTCCGCTTCCGCCCGGAGGAGTGGGGGCTCGACACCGGCACCGAGGAGAGCGATTTCCTGTTCCTGAACCTCGGGCCTCAGCATCCGGGAACGCATGGCGTCCTGCGGGTGGTCCTGCAGCTCGACGGCGAGACGGTCCTCGACGCCGTCCCCGACATCGGCTTCCACCACCGCGGAGCGGAGAAGATGGGGGAGCGCCAGAGCTGGCACACCTTCATCCCCTACACCGACCGGATCGACTACCTCGGCGGGGTCCTGAACAACCTCCCCTACGTCCTCGCGGTGGAGAAGCTCGGTGGCATCGAGGTGCCCGAGCGGGCGCAGGTGATCCGCGTGATGCTCTGCGAGCTCTTTCGGATCGCCAGCCACCTCGTCTGGTACGGGACCTTCGCCCAGGATGTCGGCGCCCTCTCGCCGGTCTTCTACATGTTCACCGACCGGGAGCGGATCTTCGACATCGTCGAGGCGATCTGCGGGGGCCGGATGCACCCCAGCTGGTTCCGGATCGGCGGGGTCGGCCAGGAGCTCCCCCGCGGCTGGGACGATCTGATCCGCGACTTCCTCGCCTACCTTCCGAAACGCCTCGATGAGTACGACCGGCTGGTCATGCGCAACCGGATCTTCAAGGCGCGGACCAAGGGGATCGGTACCTTCGACCTCGAGCAGGCGATCGAGTGGGGACAGACCGGTCCGGGACTGCGCGCCTGCGGGTTCGAGTGGGACTTCCGCAAGAAGCGGCCGTATTCCGGCTACGAGAACTTCGACTTCGAGATCCCGATCGCGCAGGCGGGAGACTGTTACGCGCGCAGCGAGGTCCGCGTCGAGGAGATGCGCCAGAGCCTGCGGATCATCCGGCAGTGCGTGGAGAACATGCCGGAAGGACCGGTCAAGTCGGACCACCCGCTGGCGACGCCGCCCCGGAAGCCGCAGACGATGGAAGACATCGAGACGCTGATCCATCACTTCCTCGGCGTGAGCTGGGGACCCGTGATCCCGGCCGGAGAGGCGTTCGTCGGCATCGAGGCGTCGAAGGGGAACAACGGCTATTACCTGATCAGCGACGGCGGGGTCCACTCGTACCGCACCAGGATCCGCGCACCGTCGTTCGCGCACATGCAGATGCTCCCGCTGATCACCCGGGGTCACATGGTGCCCGACGTCCTGGCGATCCTGGGGGCGATGGACTTCGTCCTGGCGGACGTGGACCGGTGAGAGGAACGGAATGCTGAGCGCAGAGGAGAAGAAGGAGATCGACGTCGAGATCGCCAAGCTCCCGCGGCGGCAGGCGGCCTGCATCGAGGCGCTGAAGATCGTGCAGCGTCATCGCACGTGGGTCTCCGACGAGGCGCTCCGCGAGATCGGGGAGTACCTGGAGATGTCGCCCGACGAGCTGGAATCGGTCGCGACGTTCTACAACCTGATCTTCCGCAGACCGGTGGGGCGGCATGTCATCTTCCTCTGCGACAGCGTGAGCTGCTGGATCATGGGGGGCGAGACGATCCGCGAGGCGCTCTCGAAGCGGCTGGGGATCGGGTTCGGCGAGACGAGCGAGGACGGCCGGTTCACGCTGCTGCCGATCCAGTGCCTCGGCACCTGCGACCGGGCGCCGGCGTTGATGATCGACGAGGACACCCACCGCGACCTGTCGCCGGATCGGCTCGACGCGATCCTGGAGAAGTACGAGTGAGGGGCGCGTGACGATGGACCGACCCCTGACCCGGAACGTCCGCGACGACGGGGAGATGTGCGACCGCGCCGCCTACGAGAAGACCGGCGGGTACGAGGCCGTTGGCAAGGTGCTGGGCAAGATGAAGCCGGAGGAGGTGACCGCCCTGGTCAAGGAGGCGAACCTCCGAGGGCGTGGCGGCGCCGGGTTCAACACCGGCATGAAGTGGGGCTTCGTCCCGATGGGGGACGATGCGCCGAAGCAGAAGTACCTGATCGCCAACGCCGACGAGATGGAGCCGGGGACCTTCAAGGATCGGCTCTTGATGGAGGCCGACCCGCACCTGCTGATCGAGGGGATGATCCTGGCCGCCTACGCGATCCAGGCGCCGACCGCCTACGTCTTCCTCCGCTGGGCCTACCGGCTGAGCGAGCACCGCTTGCTGCGGGCGATCGCCGAGGCGGAGGAGGCGGGCTACCTCGGCAAGAACATCCTGGGATCCGGGTTCGATCTGGAGATGCACGTCCACGTCAGCGCGGGGCGCTACATGTGCGGCGAGGAGACCGGGCTGTTGAACGCGCTCGAAGGGAAGCGGGCGAACCCGCGGGCGAAGCCGCCGTTCCCCCAGGCATCGGGGCTGTTCGGCAAGCCGACCATCGTGCAGAACGTCGAGACGCTCTGCAACGT
>WJJW01000301.1 GCA_014729455.1 Candidatus Eiseniibacteriota bacterium | reverse complement strand
GGCGTGCGACGCGGGCCAGACGTACCCGTTCGTCGCGCGGACCGTGAAGCGGAACGCGTGCGCGATCGGCTCGCCGGAAGCGACCTCGTCGTAGCGGACCAGGCCGGGCAAGATCGCCAGGCCGGCGGCGTCGGCCGAGGTCCAACCGTCGGGCCGGCGGTCGTTCGTGGCGAGGTTCCAGACCGCCCCGGAGCCGGCTTCCCAGCGCTGGAGGCCCGGATTCCAGTACGTCGCCCATGTCTCGAAGAGGAACCAGCGTTCGCGGTCGACGAGCAGCATGTGGCGGTCTCCGGACTCGCCGCCGCCGGGGATCCCCCCCTCGATGTAGTTCGGCTCGCTCTTCGCCTCCTCCGGAACCGGGTAGCCGGGAGGGCGCCCCGGGGCCCCGTCGTCGCTCTCGTCTCCGTAGAGGGTCCAGTGGATCTCGACGAGCGGCTGATCGCCGGGGACCCCGACGTAGGGGATCCCGTACGGCGGCGGGCCGAAATCGGGATGCATGCGCGAGACGGCGTCCGGATCCTCGGGCGAGCGGCCGCTGATGAAGTCGATCAGCGCATCGGACGCGGAGTCGACCGGAGCGTTCGCCACCTCCCGGTTCCACCAGTTGTCGGCCGGGAAGAGCTGCCGGTCGGTGAGATCCTCCAGCAGGATCACCCCTTCCTCGACCGCGGCCGGCTCCTCGGAGACGACGCGCTGCTCCGACGGGCCGGCGGGAGCGCTCCGCTCCCCCGCGCAGCCCGCGGCGAGCAGGGCGGCCAGGATCGGCGCCCAGCGCCGGGTCACTCGAGCAGCACCATCTTCCGCGTCTCGACGCGGTCGGCCGCCCGGAGGCGGTAGAAGTAGATCCCCGATCGGACCGGGTTCGCGCGGTCGTCCCGCCCGTCCCAGACGACCGTCCGGGTCCCGGCCGGCTGCGGCCCGTCGACGAGCGAGCGGACGAGACGCCCCTGCACGTCGTAGACGGCCAGGCTCGCCGGCCCGTCCGAGGGAAGCGAGAACCGGATCGTCGTGTGCGGATTGAACGGGTTCGGGCGGTTCTGCTCCAGCCCGAACGCACGCGAATCGAGCTCCGCGGCGCCGGTCAGGTGCAATCCGGTGAACAGGATCTCGATGTCGTCGAGCGCCGCCTCGACGATCGATCCCTCCCCGAGGTCTTCAGCGATGAACCGGATCCGGACCCGGTCGGTGAAGTCGATGTACGCGCCGAGGTCGAACTCCATCATCCGCCAGCTCCGCTCGCTCTCGGTCGTGTTCTCGAGATCGACCCAGGTCGCGCCGTCGTCGTCGGACGCTTGGACGAGCCAGACGTCCTCGCCGCCGCCCACGCCGGTATCGTTCGTGTACCAGCGGTGGTACCTCAGGATCACGTCCCCCTCGACCGTCAGGAAGAGACGCGGCGAGGTCAACGTGGTCCGCCCGTCGTCGACGTCCGCGAACGCCTGGTCGGAGCCGGGCGGGGCGTTGCCGGTCACCCAGCAGACGTGTCCCGGATCCTCGGTGTGGTCGTCCTCCGGCTGGACCGGCTCGTTCCCGTCGTAGGTCCCGTTCGGATCGACTCGCACCCAGATCCCGCGGGAGGCGTCGTCGTCGGGTCCGCCCACGGTCCATCCCTTGAACGACTCCATGTCGTCGGCGAACAGGTGGGTCGTCGGCGCCACGTAGAACACGTGCAGACTCTCCGGCGCGTCGGGCGGATCGCTCCCGCGGTTGCCGGCGGCGTCCTCCGCCACGACGTAGTACTCGATCTTCGAATACCAGGGCTGGCCCGGGATGTCCGCCTTGTACCGGCCTCCCCCGAGACTGATCATCCCCGCGTCGACGAACTCCCCGCCGTCGATCCGGTAGGTGAGCGTCTGCTCCACCAGCGGAGTCGGATCGGCGATCGTCGCCCGGACCGGATAGGGACCGAGCGTGTCGTTCGTCGAGGCGACCCGATCGGTCGCGATCGAGGGCGGGAAGACGTCCCGCAGGTCGAAGTCGACCTCCACCGACCCGCCGGCGAGGACCGGCACGCCCGAGGCGGTGTCCGGCTCGAACCCCTCGCTCGACGCCACGACCGTGTAGGTCCCCGGCAGCTCGACGGCGAGGTAGCGGCCGTCCGGACCGGTCTCGTACTCGTTCTCGCTCTCGAGAACGGCAACGGTCGCGCCGGCGACAGGGAGGTCCCCGGCGAGCGTGTTCCGCACGGTCCCGTTGATCTGGCCGGAGATCACCTCCCGCTTCGGAACGAAACGGATCGCACGCCCGGCTTCCAACGACGCCGCGCCCGGTTCGTACTGGTTGTAGAACGCGTACAGGACCCCGACGGACTGGTCGTGATTCTCGATCCCGACGGTCACGTACGCGTCGATCGGATCGGTGACGCGGACCGTCTCGTACTGGAAGACGATGATCCCGTCCCCGGTCTCGGTCGGATGGTGCGCCGGATCGTAGAGGATCGCCTGGAACGTCTCGGTGTAGTTGCCGTAGTCGTTGCGCATCCGGCTCCACTCGACGATCCAGCGGTGGTTCGCCTCGTCGTACTTCTGGAGGACCTTGCTGGTCCCCCCGCTCTGGTAGAGGTCGTCCCAGAACGGAGCGATCATCGCTTCGGGCCCGCCCGCCCCGGGGATCGTCCAGTTCCGGTACTCGGCGGTCCAGGTGGAGCCCATGCTCAGCCAGCCGTTCGAACAGACGGTGGCTCGGGTGTACTCGCGGCCGTAGTACCGGAACGGGAAGGGGATGTCGACCACGCGGGAGTCGTCCTGGTAGTCGCTGTAGTCGTTGAGAACGATCTCCGTACCGTCCCCGCCGAAGCTCGGGTCGATCTCGATCCAGTCGTAGACCGGTGCCTCGGGATAGGACGTGTCGGTGTCATCGAAGGCGTAGTAACCGTACGCGCAGGGTCCCGTGGGATCGTCCGTGGTCCGTGTTCCGACGGGGATGCTCCAGTAGGTCGTGTCGCGGATGCCGTCGCTGAATTCCAGGACGAGCTTCAGTCCGGCGTTGTAGCCGGCGTAGCAGGAGGGATCGACGCTCAGAGTGAACGTGTCGCTCCCGTTCTCGCCGTCCGCGCCCGCCGGAATGTCGTTCCAGCTCCCGTCGGCATCGGAGATCATCACGTACTGGCTCATCGAGAGCAGAACCGCGTGCGGCGCCTCGGCGGCGGCTCCGCCGCGGTTCCGCAGCCGGATCGCCAGGCGGCCGGTCTCGCCGGGATCGAAGCGGTCGTTTCCACCGACGTCGTAGGCGGTGTGCCCCTCCGCGACCAGGTCGGCCGCCACGGCGGGCAGCTCGATCCGCGCGTGCCAGACGTCGGTCCCGCTCCGGACGTCGAGGCCGAGAACGATCGTCCTTCCGCCCGGACATCCGGGGTCGATGGAGAGCACGTAGCTTCCCTGCGACCACGCGGTCCCGCCCGGCGGGATGTCTCCGTATTCCCGCTGCGCCTGGGAGATCGAGACGTAGGGGTCCTCCGTGCTCAGCGTCGCGTCCACGTCCGGAGCCGCGAGGATCCCGTAGTTCTTCAGACGGACTGACAGCTCGATCGTCTCGCCCGGGTTGACGGTCCCGTCGCCGTTGCCGGCGCTCTCGCCGGTGTCATCGTCGTCGATCGCGCTCTCCTCGTAGCCGACGACCATCTGCCCGCCGACGATCGGGATCTCCGCGAGGTAGGGGTGGCGGTTGTGTCCGGTCACCGTGATCTTCATCGTTCCCGACTGCAGGGCCGTGATCGGCAGCTCGATCTCGCCGCTCGCGTCGGTCATGCCGACGGACCGGGTGTCCGGTTCGTTCAGGAGGCAGACCTCCATCCCGGCGGCGGGGCCGCCGTCTTCCTCTTCCACGCGGACCGTCACCGCGTTGGCGCCGACGGCGATCGTGCTCGGATGGAAGACGGTCAGCGGTTCGGGGTAGCCGGTCCAGCATTCGACGGCCGGGTCCCCCATCAGGTTGTTCCAGTGCGACCAGATCGTGACTTTGTTCGGATCGACGTCCTGGTAGTTGAGGTAGAGCTCCATCTTGCCGCGCGTCAGCGCCGCGCCGAGATGGAACTGCTCCTCGTAGAGGAGCCCGTAGAAGATCCCGTAGTGGACGCAGTTGTTGAACCGCGTGTGGGTTCCTCCCGTGGCGGTGCCGATGGCGGCGATCCCGCCCTTCGGGGAGGTGGCGCTCCCGGCACGCAGGAAGCCCTCGGAGCGAGCGGTGGTGTAGTCGGCGAAGGAGCCGGTATCGCAGGTGATCGTCACGACGAACGGCAGCTTCCAGCCGTTCGTGAGGGTGTTCGTGTAGCTGTTCGACCATCCGCTCATCCCGTAGAAGCCGCGATAGCTGAAGATCGTGTCGCCGCGGTTGAGCGCCGTCCTCATCTGGGTGACGAAGGGTCCCGTGAAGATCGTGTCGATCTCGGCGTACTGCATCTGCTGCAACCGCCGCTTGATCCACTGCTGGACGATCACGGTGCTGTAGCCGGAGTCGTAGGGATCTCCGACGAGGCACGCGCGGGAGAACCAGTCGGGCTCATCGAGGAACGGGGTCGTTTCGTACCCGACGATCTTCGCGACGATCGTCTCCAGCTCGCTCAACGACTCGTAGGAGAGACGGCCGATGTGGCAATCGGCCAGGACGTCGCCCCCCTCGAGCTGGGTGTAGGGATGGTCCCCCTCGCCGTGGTACCCGGACAGGCCCTCGTAGAAGCAGCGCACCCGGTACGGGGTCGTCGCGTCGCCGGCGAGGACGATGTACTCGGGGGCCGGATCCCAGGTGTCGTAGGCGTTCTGGATGTAGCTCTTGATCTCCTCGGCGGTGTAGCCGGTCTCGGCCGCGGTCGCCAGGACGACGGCGTACCCCTGACGCTTGCGCCAGTCGAGGAGAGGCTGCAGGCGGCTGATCACCCCCGCGTCATCCGGAGAGATCACCAGATACCCCCCCTTCTCGACGGCCATCCCGCGGGGCGGCTCTTCGTAGTTCACCACGAGGTCCTGGTAGAGCCGGTGGAACGAGGGGGGGATTGTGCGACGGAGGTTCTCGCTCCGGGCGTTGGTCGGGTCCTCGCCGTCGTAGGTGATCCGGATCCGGATCCTCTCGTCGGCGGACAGCGACCGGGCGGACGGGTCGTAGCGGACCGGACGGATCGTCAGCGGGATCAACCGGAGATCCCGGGCGATGGCCGGCTCCCCCGCCGCGACCGGATCCAGATCGACGGACCCGGCGGCCCGGTAGGCGGCCGCGTCGAGGACCACCGCGGTTCCGCTGTCCGGAGGCATCGGGGCGAGATCGAAGTCGGTCCACTCCGCGGAAGCCTCCGGGGTCGCCTCGACCCGCAGCCCGGCCCGATCGGGGATCGCCACGAACCGCGTGAAGGTCGGCAGCGCGGGCTCCCCCGGCTCGCCGATCAGCCCGCCGCCGGGGATCTCCACCGAGCGGTACGCGGTCCCTTCGATCGGGACCGTCTCGACGACCAGCGCGGGAAGCTCGAAGAGCAGCTCGATCCCTTCGGCGGTCTCCGACACGACGTCGAATCGGGGGAGATGCCGCGCGTCGGCGGACGGTTCATCGATCAGGACGGGTTCTCCGATCACCGGGGTGGACAGCAGCAGGGCTCCTATGAGGCCGAGCAGGGTGGCCGGACGCATCGATCTCCTCCAGTCAAATGGGGACTCGGTTGGTGGGATCCATGGATGTTCGGGGCATCTTCCTCACGATGTCGGTGACGAACCAGCCCGTGCATCCCGCGGCGTCGCACCGGAGAATCACGCAACTGGCGCAGCCACGGGGAATTGTAGCCCAATCCAGGCGGCGGCAGAAGGATCGACTTCACGCCGGCGGCGGCGCCGGTGGACGCCCGATCTGTGTTAGAATTGACCTGCTTACGTTCTGTCGGTCCAAACACAGCTTGGGGGAAACGACGATGAAACGACGGATCCCGTGGGCGGCGGCGCTTCTGCTGCTGGCCCTTCCAGTTCAGGCGGACATCATCAACGTGCCGGGGGACTACCCCACCATCCAGGAGGCGGTGGACAACGCCGGCCCGGGGGATCAGGTCGTCGTCGCGGCGGGTACCTACGGCGACGTGACCCACCTTCCCGGGGACGGCGACACGACCCGTTGCGCCGTCGTGATGGCCTCCGGGATCACCGTGAAGGGTGCCGGACCCGGCGAGACGATCCTGGACGCCGAGTTGCTCGGCCGGGGGTTCCATTGCGGGGACGTCACGGACGTCACGATCCGGGACATGACGATCCGCCGGAGCTTCGCGGAGCTCTACGGAGCGGGGATCTACTGCAAGGACGGTTCCGACGTGGACATCATCAACGTCATCGTCGAGGACTGCGAGGACGGCGGGATCATCTCCCGCGGCTCCAGCACGGTCATCGCCAATTGCATCGCGCGCAACAACCTCGCCAAGCAGGGCGGCGGGATCTCGATCGAGTCGGGCTCGACCACGGCGATCCTCAACAGCGAGGTCACCGGGAACTCCTCCCCGAGCGGGGGCGGGATGTTCCTCCGCGGTTCGCAGGCCGACATCGAGAACTGCCTTTTCAGCGGCAACTTCATCACCGCCCTGAACGGCGCCGGCGGCGGCGCGGCGATCGTCAGCTCGACGGCGGAGATCGTCGACACGGACTTTTTGAACAACACCGCGGGAGGCACCGGAGGCGGGATCGCGGTCCTCGAGGAATCGGTCCTCAACCTCAGCAACGCCGTCGTCCATGGGAACGAGACGACCGCGAGCTACGGCCCCGGGGGCGGACTCTTCGTCGACTTCTCGGAGGTCCACCTCCAGGAGGTGACGATCACCCGGAACACCGTCAACGGATCCGGCTCCGACGGCGGGGGGCTCTACGTCTTCTTCGCCGAACCCGTCACGCTGGTGCAGTGCACCGTGGCTGCGAACGACCTCGTCGACAGCCCCGACCTCGGGAGCGGGATCAGCGTCTCCTTCGCCTCCCCCACGATCGAGAAGTCGATCATCGCCTTCAACACGGGCGGAACCGGGATCTACTGCGGGGACCAGTCGGACGATCCCGTGATCTCCTGCACCGACGTCTACGGAAACGAGGACGGGGATGATCTCTGCGGGACCGACGGCGGGGACAACTTCTCGCTCGATCCCCTCTTCTGCGACCTCGCCGGCGACAACTACCGCCTGCAGTTCGACTCCCCCTGCTTCCCGGGCAACCATCCCGACGGCGGTATGTACACCTGCGATCGGGACCGGCTCGGCGCCCAGGATCCGGGCTGCGACCCGGCGGGCGTGCATGACGGCGCCGCGGTCGCGGTGACGCGGATTCTCTCGAACCACCCGAACCCGTTCACCCCGAGCACGACGATCCGCTTCGAGCTCGCCGCTCCGGCGCGGGCCACGCTGGCGGTCTACGACGTCGCGGGGCGGCGGGTCCGCACGCTCCTCGACCGGCCCCTCGCGGCGGGTCCGCAGCAGGTCGTGTGGGACGGTCGCGACGCCTCCGGGGCGGCCTCCCCGAGCGGGATCTACTACACCCGCCTCACGGTGGACGGCACCGAGAAGACCCGGAGAATGGTCCTCGCCCGGTGATATGGAACGACCCTGAGTCAAGCATCTAGTTTTACAATGGCGACCGTCCTCTCGATGAGGGGGCGGTCGCCGTTTCTTCAAGGGTCGGCAAGGAAGGCCGGGCGCTTCGACGACGAGTCACGCTGATATT
>WJJW01000300.1 GCA_014729455.1 Candidatus Eiseniibacteriota bacterium | reverse complement strand
TGCGGACCGCCCTCTCGATCACCGACGCGGTCGGCTTCGACCGCAACCGCGACCTGCCGAACGGACGGGCGATCCCTCCGGGACGGATCCTGAGCCGAGAAGAGGTCGTCCGGACCGCCCCGCTGCTCGACGCCCCCGGGATCACCGGGGGGGCGCTGTGGCACGACGGCCTGGCGGTCGACACCGAGCGGCTCACGCTGCTTCTGCTGAAGGCGGCCGTCGCGGGGGGAGCGACCGTCGCCAACCGCGTGGAGGCGACCGGCCTGCTCCGCGAAGGAGATCGGGTCGCGGGGATCGAGGCGCGCGACGCGACCGACGGCTCCCGCTTCGCGATCCGGGCCCGGGTCGTGCTCGCGGCGACCGGTGGTCGGATCGGCCGGCTCCTCCGCCACGACGGCCCGGCGGATCCCCCCATGGCGCTGGCGATGAACCTGATCACGCGCGCGATCGGCGGCGAGGTCGCCTTCGGCGTCCGCTCCCCTCGCGATCTCGCGTCGGATCCGATCGCCGGCCCGCGGCGGTTCCTCTTCTTCGTCCCCTGGCGTGGATGCACGATGATCGGCACCTTCTACCGGCCGGTCGAGGCGAGCGACGGCCCCTCGCGGGTCACCGAAGCGCACCTCGACGAGATGCTCGCCGAGGTGAACGAGGCCTTGCCGCGCCTCGGGCTCTCCCGTCGCGACGTGCTCCGGATCCACCACGGCTCCCTGCCGCGGAAAGGGCCGTTCGAGCGCGGCCGCCCCGAGGCGCTCCTCCAGCACGGCCGCGTCGTCGACCACAGCGCCACCGACGGGATCGAGGGGCTGCTGACACTCGTCGGCGTGAAGTACACGACCGCGCGATTGCTCGCCGCCCAGGCGGTCGACCGCGTCTTCGCCAAGCTCGACCGGACGCCGCCGCGCCGCCCCCGCGTCGATCCGCGGATCGATTGCGAGGAGCCCGATCCGCTCGTCGAGATCGACGGCGCAACGCTCGAGAACCGGCTCCGCCACGCGATCCGCGCGGAGATGGCGCGGACCCTTCCCGACCTGGTCCTCCGCCGCACAGGGATCGGATCGGCCGGTCCGCCCGACCGGGAAGCGGTCGCCCTCGCTCTGCGCCTGCTCGCCGAGGAGCGGGACCTCGACGACGACGCCCGCTTCGCGGAGATCGAGGCGCTGCGCGACGCCTATCGGCCGCTGGACGCCGGCGCCGAGTGGAGCCCCGGCGGATGAGGCTCCTGCTGCTCTTCCCGCATCCGTTCTTCCAGAATCGCGGGACCCCGATCGCCGATCGGGCGTTGCTGGAGGTCCTCGCCGGACGCGGCAACGAGATCGACGTGCTGACGTTCCCGGAGGGAGAGGATCCGGGCGTTCCCGGCGTCCGGATCCACCGGGTCGGGCGGATTCCCGGCTTCGACGGCGTGCCGCCCGGATTTTCGTTCCGCAAGGCGCTCTACGACGTCCTGCTCCTCTTCCGGTGCGCCGCCCTCGTCCGACGACGGAAACCCGATCTGATCCACGCGGTCGAGGAGTCGGCGTTGATCGCCGCGGTCGTCGGCGGGTTCCACCGGACCCCGTACGTCTACGACATGGACTCCTCGATCGCCGCCCAGATGATCGAGAAGCTTCCCGCGCTCGGACCGCTCCGCCGGCTCTTCGAGGCGTTCGAGCGGATCGCGGTCCGCCGCAGCATCGCGGTCGTCGCGGTCTGTCCCGCTCTCGAACGGATCGCGATCGCCCACGACCCGGCGAAGCCGGTCCATCCGATCGAGGATTTCAGCCTGCTCCGAGACGAACAGCCGGGATCCGCGGAGGATCTGCGCGGAGCGATCGGCGCCGCGCGCGACGACCCGCTGGTCCTCTACGTCGGCAACCTCGAGCGCTACCAGGGGATCGACCTCCTCCTCGACGCGTTCGCGCGCGCGCGTCGGACGGTCCCGGCGGCGCAGCTCGTCCTGATCGGCGGCAAGCCGGCCGACGTGGCGCGCTATCGTCGCAAAGCCGTGGATCTCGGCTTGGCCGATGCCGCCCACCTCCTCGGCCCCCGTCCCGTCGACGATCTCGCCGGGCTGCTGGGCCAGGCCGATCTGCTCGTCTCCCCCCGGATCCAGGGGATCAACACGCCGATGAAGATCTTCTCCTACCTCGACAGCGGTCGTCCGCTGCTGGCGACCCGCCTGCCGACCCACACCCAGGTGCTCGACGAGGAGATCGCCGGACTCGCGGATCCCGCGCCGGAGCCGTTCGCGGCCGAAATGGCGCGGATCCTCGAGGATCGCGATCTCGGCACGATGCTCGCGAAGATGGCCCGGCTCCGCGTGCGGGAGCAGTACAGCCGAGACGCATTCCAGCGGAAGATGGGCGCGTTCTACGACCACGTCGAGCGGATGCTCGCACGCGCCGAGGGAGCCCGGTAGCGGCGGCGGAAGGTTGACAGATCGGCGAGTCGCTGACAGCCTGGCTCCAGGTCGAGTTCCATCCACCCGAGACAGGAGGAAGAGCCGTCAGCGATACCCTCATCCAGTGGGTCGTCATCGCCGCCTACTTGACGTTCATCTTCGTCAAGGGGGTGTCGAAGGTCCGCAAGATCGGCGACTCCGATGACTTCCTGGTCGCCGGCCGGAACGTCCGCTGGTGGTTGATCGCCACCACGATGGGCGCGACGGTGATCGGAGGGGGCTATTCGGTCGGGGCGATCGGCGACGCCTACGAGATGGGCCTGGTCTGGGCCATCATCGCCACCGGCGGGTACTTCCACTTCGTCTTCTCCGGCCTGTACGTCGCACCGAAGTTTCGCGAGGCCAAGCTCTACACCGTCGCCGGCTACTTCGGACACCGGTTCGACGAGCGAACGCGGTTCGTCGTCATGGTCCTCTCGCTGCTCTTCTCGGTGTTCATCGTTGCGGCGCAGATCGCGGCCATCGGCTCGGTGCTCTCGACCCTGCTCCCGAGCGTGGAAGGCGGGAGCCAGGCGATCAAGTACGCGATCCTGGTCGGGGGCGCGATCGTGATCATCTACTCCACCGCCGGAGGACTGCTGGCGGTGATCCATACCGACATCTACCAGTTCCTCGTCCTCTTCGCCGGGTTCATGCTCACCCTCTTCTTCATCGCTCCCGACGTGATCTCGAGCTGGGGAAAGTTCGCCGACGACGTCTCCAACGACTTCTTCCGCCTGGGAGGAGGGCGCGGCTTGATGTTCTTGATCACGACATGGTTCGCGTTCCTGCTCGGGGAGACGTTCGCTCCCGGCTACGCGACCCGGTACGTGATCGGCCGCACCGTGCGGGACACGAAGATCGGCATCGCGGGGATCGGCTTCTTCCTCGCCCTGACCTTCCCCGCCGTGATCTTCTTCATCGCGCTGTACGCGCGGAACGTCTTCCCGGGCATCGAGTCGCAGCAGGCGCTCCCGATGGTGATCCGGGAGCTCCACAACCCGGTGGTGGCCGGCTTGATGATCGCGGCGCTGCTCTCGGCGGTCATGTCCTCGGCGGACTCCGCGCTCAACTCGGCGACCGCGATCTTCACCAAGGACCTCTTCGAGCACCAGCTCGGATGGAAGGACAAGGGGGATCGCAAGATCCTGCGGCTCGCCCGCTACTGGACGATCGCCCTGGGAGCAAGCGCGACCCTGATCGCCTACGTCTGGCCCGACATCATCGCGCTGCTGCTCTTCACCTACCACACCTGGGCCCCGGGAATCATCGTTCCGGTGGTCGTGGGGGTGTTCTCGAAGGCGCAGGGACGTCCGCTGAACGCCGCGATCTTCTACACGATACTGGTCTCGGTGGGAATCACCCTGGTCTACCGGCTGACTCCGTATGCCGAGGACTTCGATCCGGCGGTCTTCGGGGTGGGAGTGTCGACGCTCACCTACTTCGTCCTACGGCCGGTGTTCGAGCGCCGGACGCGTCGCTTGCCCGACTCGGCGCGCTGATCGCGCCCGCGATCCGCGGTCTACTTCAACAAGGTGATCTGCCGCACCTCCATCACTTTCGGCGTATCGAGGCGAACGAAGTAGATCCCCGAGGCGAGCGGTTTGCCGGCGTCGTCCCTCCCGTCGAAGACGATCCTTCCCTCTCCCGCCTCCAACGGCCCGTCGATCAGCGTACGAACCGACCTTCCCGAGACGTCGTAGACCTTCAGCTCGCCCTTCGCGGCCTGGCCGGTCCGGAAGACGATCGCGATGCGCGGGTTGAACGGATTCGGACTGCACGAGACGATCCCGTTCCGCCGTCGGATCTCGTCGACCGAGACGTCGGTCACCGGCGTGAGGACCGCGGCGAGCGTGAAGTCGTCCACGGCCGCCTCGACCAGAGCGCCCGGCGGGATGTCCTCAGCCACGAAGCGGAGCTGCAC
>WJJW01000299.1 GCA_014729455.1 Candidatus Eiseniibacteriota bacterium | reverse complement strand
CCGTGTCGGCGCGGGTCCCGGTCCCCGGCGCCTCGTATCTGCGGGTCGTCGACGTGCGCGGCCGCGAGGTCGCTTTGGTCGAATTCTCTTCTCGCCCGGCGGGACTGCTCACCTTCGTCTGGGACGGAAAGGATCGCCGAGGCGAACCGGTTGCGGCGGGGCTCTACTTCCTCCGGCTGGTCGGCCCGAGCGGGCGGTCGTGGTCCGGGCAGGTGGTCCGGATCCGCTAACGCTCGCGGATGCCGTGCGCCCCCCGGGCGTGCTTCCAGATCGGCACGTCCCGCTTCAGCTCCTCGATCAGTTCCTGCGCCGCGGCGAAAGCGGACGGCCGATGGGGGGAGACCGCGCAGAGATAGAGGCTGGTCTCGCCGACGGGGACGACCCCGATCCGGTGCAGCACGACCAGCTCGGAGAGAGCATGCGCGCGGGCGATCCGCCGCGCGATCCGTTCGAGCTGGACCCGCGCCATCGCGACGTGGCACTCGTACTCGATCGCCTCGATCCGCGCTCCGTTCTCTTGCCCGCGGACGATGCCATGGAAGACGACGGCGGCCCCGTCGCGTCCCGGCTCCTCCAGCCGGACCGGCTCGATCGAAAGCGCTCCCTCGCGTACCTCCACGCGGATCGTCGCGGCGGCTTCCTCCATCATCCCCCCTGCACGGGAGGGATCAGCGAGATCTCCTCGTCCGGTTCGAGGATCCGATCCGGAGTCGCGTACTCGTTGCCGACCGCGACCCGGACGGTGGTCCGAAACCGCTCGAGCGAAGGATGCTCCGCGTAGAGTCGATCGACGGCGGATGAGACGGTGGCGCCGGCGGGAACCGTCATCCGGATCCGGTCTCGTCCCGCCGCGATCCGGATCTGCGCCCAGAGCAGGAATACGACCTCCATAGGAAGGAGATCGTAGCAGACCAGGTCTCCGGGAGGGCGGCGCGCTCAGGCGGCCTGCTGGCGGGACCCTGCAGCGTCGGGCGTCTCCGCCAGCTCCGGCTGGAGCATCACCCGGTGTTCACGCAGAAACGGCAGCAGCTCCGCGAGCCGGTCCACGATCTCCGGGTCGAGCTGAGTGCCGCGGACCTTCCGGATCACCTCGAAGGCACCGTCCGGATCGCGGCCGGGGCGGTACGAGCGGTTGCTCGTCAGGGCGTCGTAGGTATCGGCGACCGCGATGATCCGGGCGGAGAGCGGGATCTCGGTCCCCTTCAGCCCGAGCGGATACCCGTTCCCGTCGTACATCTCGTGATGGCACCGGACTCCCATGCTCGCCGCGGAGAGCTGGCGGATCGGGCCGAGCACGCGGTACCCGCGGTCGGGATGCTCCTTGACGATCTCGTACTCCTCGGGCGTGAGACGCCCCGGCTTCTTGAGAATCTCCTCCGGCATGCCGATCTTGCCGACGTCGTGCAAGAGCGACGCCCATCGCAGGACCTCGAGCTCGTCGGGGCTGAGATTCATCGTCTTACCGAGTAGCATCGAGAGGATGTTGACCCGTTCCGAGTGTCCCGAGGTGTACGGGTCCTTCGCATCGATCGCCGAGACGAGGCTCTTGACGGTCGCCATCAGGAAGTCGCGGAGATCGTCGTACAGCTCGACGTTCGCGAGTGCCATCGCGATCTTCTCCGCCAGCGATTCGAGCAGGCGGATCTCGTTCGTCCGGCCGTTTCCCGGATCGAGATGCACCAGCCCGAGCGCCCCCGCGATCTGCTGGCGCGGGCGGATCGCCACCGCGAGGACCCGCGCCGGACGCTCGAGACCGATCGGCCCGAGACCGAGCTCGCTCATCGGCCCGATGAAATAGCGGCTCGTCCCGGTCGACAGCCGTCCGGCGACGACCGATCCGACTTTCCGCCAGACGCGACCGGCCGAGCGCAACTCGGCGGGGAGAGCCGGGGCGAACGCCGGCTCGAAGAGTTTCCGGTCCTCCAGGTTCACGAAGGCGATGTCCGCCCCGATCGCGTCGCGGGCACGCCGCAGGATCGAGCGGATCGCGCGCCGGACATCCTCTTCACCGGCCAGGTGTCCCGAGATCACGTGAAGGAGATCCAGCTCCCCGGAGCGAAGGTCCAGCTCGCCGGTCAGCTCCTCGACCTGCCCGGCGAGGCAGAGCTGGTCGCTCAGCAGGCGCGCCAGGTTCTCCAGGTACGCCACCGGTCGCTCCGCCCGCGGTCCGCCGTTTCCGTTCGGCCCGAAGAGGGCGAGCAGTCGTCCCGCCGATCCCTCCGTGGGTGCGATCGGAAGAGTCAGGATCTCGCAGCGGGCACCGGCATCCCAACCGGGCGGCTGGGTGACGACGGTGGGGCGGCCCGGCAGCTGGAGCTCCAGCCGGATTCCCAGGATCTCCGCGCTGCTCTGCAGGAGAGACGGAATCGCGTCGAATCCCGTGCGATCACGTGGCGAGCCCGGGACGAGCTTCATCCCTTCCCCTCTGCGGCGACCCGAGGGATCGGAATCTGCCGGTGGTACCAGGCGACGACGCGGGCCACGAGCTGTTCCGGATCGATCGGGCGGGGGAGGATCCCCAGATCGGCGGTTTCTAGCAACGGTTGCCGCGCGGCGGAGTCGAGGTCCGTCTCCGTCACGAGGAGCACCGAGAGCGGCCGCCGCGAGCGGCACGCACGGATCGCCCGTCTCCAGGAGTTCCAGCGCCCCAGCCTGGGCTCGGCGTCGAGAACCAGCAGATCGGGAAGGTGGCGCGAGAGCAGCCGCGAGGGGGCCGGACCGGGGCTGGCGACGGTCACCAGGAACCCCTCCCGGTCCAGCAAATCATGGATCTGCCGCAGGAGCGGGATCGCGGCCCCCACGACGAGGATGCGGATCGGGACCATGGTTTCCTCCATGGGGTGGACCTCGAGCAAGAGGTCTGCCAAGCCGAAGAAGTAGTCTGCCGCGCCCCGAAGATGCCGCAGCGCAGGCGGATCGCTCGGATCCCGTCCGGGGCCGCCGTCCCTGCTGCGGCATTTCGCACGCCGGCGGGAGGCCGGGCTTGCAGGCTGCACGGAGTGTGACGGAACATTTGCCCCCCTCCGGCGTGGAAGCTAAGGTTGCCGCGGACGAGAGCAAGATCGGAGCGATCTGCCGGGGACCGCGGAACCGAAGGAAGACCAGAGGAGATCCGTGAACAGGAAGAAGAGGACAGGGAGAGCGCGGCGGGAATCCGTCGTTTCCATCGGGGCCTTTCTCGCGGTCGGCGCGACGTTGCTGATCGCCGGGCTTCCCGCGACGGGGAGTGCCCAGCAGCCGGTCGAGGGGGTCTCGGCCGTGGTCGGCGACGAGCCGATCCTCCGCTCGGAGGTCGAGGAGCAGTTCGAGATCCTCGCGCCGCAGTTCCAGGTCGAGCGTGGGGATACCGGTCAAGCGCGCCAGCTCCGCCGGGACATCCTGGACAATCTGATCAACCAGAAGCTGCTCGCCCAGAAGGCGGAGGAGCTCGGGATCGAGGTCGACGAGGCGCAGGTCGACGCCGCGGTCGAGGAAGCGATCCGCTCCGACCGCGAGCGGATGGGTCCCGAGGCGTTCGCACGCCAGCTCGAGATCGAGGGGCTGACCGAACCGGAGCTGCGCTCGATCTACGAGGCCGATCTACGGGAGGAGTTCCTGCGGCGCCAGCTCCTGCAACGCGAGGTCTTCTCCAAGGTGACGATCACGGACGCCGACGTCCGGCGGCACTTCGAGGAGAACCGGGAGAAGATCGGGCAGAAGCCGCGTGCGCTGCGGGTCCTGGACCTGTTCGTCCGCGTCGCCCCCGACTCGGTCGTGGAGGAGAACTACCGGCAACGGGCGGAGGAGATCCGCGAGGAGATCGTCGGCGGGCTGCCGTTCGAGGAGGCGGCCCGGCGCTATTCGGACGACGAGCGCTCCGCCGAACAGGGCGGTCTGCTCGGGCGCTTCTCCCCCGGG
>WJJW01000005.1 GCA_014729455.1 Candidatus Eiseniibacteriota bacterium | reverse complement strand
CGGCAAGCGTGATGCGGTGCTGAGGGCGGGACACATCCGACTGCGGCCGATCCTGATGACGACGTTGACGACCGTGCTCGGCCTGACGCCGATGGCCCTGGCGGTCGGCGAGGGGGCCGAGCTGCGCGCGCCGCTGGCGATCACCGTCTCCTTCGGGCTCTTCTTCAGCATGATCCTGACGCTGGTCGTGATCCCCGCGATCTACATGAGCGTGCCGTCGCGGGTGCGGACCGAGGAGACCGAGGGGGTCCCGACGGGACTGCGAACCGACCGGCCGGCCGAAGACGGAGCGCGCCCATGACCCTGCCCGAGATCGCCATCAAGCGCCCGGTCAGCACCTTGATGCTGCTGGTCAGCCTCGTCGTGCTCGGGGCCGTCGCGATCGGGCGGCTGCCCCTCGGCTTCATGCCCGACATCGAGGAGCCGCGGCTGTTCGTGCGCGTTCCGTACTCGAACGCGACGCCCGAGCAGATCGAGCGGATGATCGTCCGACCGCTCGAGGAGACGCTCGGGTCGGTGAAGGGCTTGAAGGAGATGTGGTCCCGCTGCGGAACGGACGGCGGGATGGTGAACCTCCGCTTCGAGTGGGGCCACGAGATGGACCTCGCCCGCGTCGAGATCCGCGAGAAGGTCGACCGGATCCGCAGCGAGCTGCCCGACGACATCGGCGACATCACGATCAGCTCGAACTGGGACGCACGGGACCAGGACGAGCCGATCCTCGAAGGAAGGCTCTCGTCGAAGCGGGACCTGAGCGAGAGCTACGACCTGCTCGAGCGGAAGATCGTCAAGCCGCTCGAACGGATCCCCGGGGTCGCGCAGGTGCGGCTCGACGGGGTGAACCCGAAGGAGGTCCGGGTCAACCTGCGGGTGAAGGACCTCGAGCTGCACCGGATCGACGTGCGCGAGGTCGCCGCCGCGATCCGGGGGGCGAACTTCGACCAGAGCCTGGGGACGGTCGACGAGGCCGAGACGCGGTACACGGTTCGCACGGTCGGGACGTTCGGGTCCCTCGAGGAGATCCGCAACCTCACGATCCGCGAGGACGGCCTGCGCCTGGTCGACGTCGCCGACGTCGTCTACCAGGAGCCGCCCCTCGAGTACGGCCGGCACCTCGACGGCGATTTCGCGATCGGGGTCACGATCAGCAAGGAG
Organism: Candidatus Eiseniibacteriota bacterium; assembly: GCA_014729455.1. GTDB lineage: Bacteria > Eisenbacteria > RBG-16-71-46 > CAIMUX01 > VGJL01 > WJJW01. Next base: position 4,531 of record WJJW01000005.1, on the reverse strand, counting down.
GCCGGCGCCAACGCGGTGGCGATCTGCGACGCGGTCGAGGAGCGGGTCGCGGCGATGAACGCCGACCCGGAGCTCGAGGGGGTCAACTTCCTGATCTGGTTCAACCAGGGCCAGGAGATCAAGAAGACCCTGCGCGATCTCGCGTTCACCGGCATCTTCGGGGCGCTGCTCGCCTCGCTCGTCCTGTTCGCGTTCCTGCGGCGGTTCAGCATGACCGTCGTCGCCGTCTCCTGCATCCCCTTCTCGCTGATCGTCGCGTGCGGCTTCATCTGGGCGCAGGGCAAGACGATGAACACGCTGACCCTGCTCGGACTGATCGTCGGGATCGGGATGCTCGTCGACAACGCGGTCGTGGTGATGGAGAACATCTTCCGGCATCAGGAGGAGGGAAAGGACCGGCGGACCGCCTCGCGGATCGGATCCCGCGAGGTGTCGACCGCCGTCGTCGCGGCGACCCTGACCTCGGTGATCGTGTTCCTGCCGATCATCTTCAACAAGCCGAGCGAGATGAACCTGATCCTGAAGGAGCTGGGGATCACCGTCTGCCTGACGTTGCTCGCCTCGCTCTTCATCAGCCAGACGCTGATCCCGCTGGCGACGGCGCACGCGATCCGGGCGAAACCGCGCCCGAAGAGCCGATTCTTCACGGGTCTGGAGGAGCGCTACGTCCGTCTGCTCCGCTTCAACCTGCGCCACCGCTGGATGACGCCGATCATCGGAATCGCCGTCATGGTGTCGGCCGCATATCCGTTCATCAAGATCGACAAGAACTTCGACGCCAGCCGGTCGGAGGTGTTCATCCAGGTCCACTACATGATCAGCGAGGACCTGAGTCTCGATCGCAAGGAGGCGCTGGTCGACACCGTGGAGGCGATCCTGCTGCCGTTGCGGGAAGAGCTGCACGCGAAGTCGATCTACAGCTTCTGGAGCGAAGGCTGGGTGATGAGCCGGATCTACATGGACTCCGACCACACCAACGAGAAGGCGATGGCGGACGCCCGCGAGGTGCTGCGGGGGCACCTTCCCGAGATGCCGGGTGTGAAGCTCGAGGTGCGCGACCCCGGCGGATGGTGGCGGCACCGCGGCAAGGGCAAGCGGATCGCCTTCCAGATCGTCGGCGAGGACTCGGGCGTGATCCGCGAGCTGGCCGACGAAGCGAAGAGCCGGCTCGAGCGGGTGCCCGGCCTGGTCGATCCCTGGTCCAGCAGCGAGGCGGGCGGGATGGAGATGTTCGTCGACCTCGATCGCGAGCTCGCCGCCCGCTACGGGATCCCGCTGACGCAGCCGGCCGAGGTGATCGGCCTGACCTTCCGGGGACGGAGGCTTCCGCGCTACCGCACGCCGAACGGGGAGCGGGAGATGCGCCTCACACTCGACGAGCGTCGGACCGAGTCGCTCTCGCAACTCCGCAACCTGCCGCTCTGGACCGAGGAAGGGGAGCGGATCCCGCTCGCGTCGCTGGCGGAGTTCAACGCGGTCCCCGGTCCCGAGGACATCGAGCGGGACAACCGGGTGACGAACGCCTGGGTCGGGGCGCGGTACGACGAGGGGACGCGCGAGCAGTACGTCCCGCTCGTCCGCGCGGCGCTGGAGTCGATGGAATTCCCCTACGGCTACGACTGGACGTTCGGAAACTGGGAGGACCGCCGCCGCGAGCAGTCGATGGAGTTCCTCACGAACCTCCTCCTGGCCCTGATGCTGATCTTCGCGGTGATGGCGGGGCTGTTCGAGTCGGTCCGTCAGGCGATCGGCCTCATGGTCGCGCTGCCGTTCGCCCTGGCCGGCGCGGCCTGGACGCTCTACTTCACGAATGTCGACTTCGACCAGCCGGCGGCGATCGGACTGCTCCTGCTGATCGGCGTGGTCGTCAACAACGGGATCGTGATGCTGGAGCACATCAACCAGTACCGGCGCGGCGGGATGTCGCGCGAAGAGGCGATGATCCGCGGCGGACGCGAGCGGGTCCGCCCGATCCTGATGACGGCGATCACGACGCTGGTCGGTCTGGTCCCGATCGTCGTGCAGAAGCCGGCGCTCGCGGGCGTCTACTACTACTCGATGGCGCTGGTCATCATGGGAGGCCTGCTGCTCTCCACCTTCCTGACGTCGGTCCTGCTCCCGACGACCGCGTCCCTCTCCGAAGATCTCTTCGGCTGGATCGGCCGGACCGCGATCCGGATCCCGGCGGCGGTGGCGGGCCGCCGCCGCGCTGTGGCAGACTGAACGCAGGAGGGACTGCGTCATGTGCCTGGCGGTGCCGGGGAAGATCACCGAGATCCATGACTCCGACGGGATCCGGATGGGGACCGTCGACTTCGGGGGCGTCCGGCAGGAGGTCTGCCTGCAGGCCGTCCCCGAAGCGCAGGTGGGGCAGTACGTCATCGTCCACGTCGGCTTCGCGCTGAACGTCCTCGACGAGGAGGAGGCGCGCGAGACGCTCGACCTGCTGCGGCAGATGGAGGACGCGGGACGCAGCGAAGGCGCCTCGGAGTGAAGTACCTCAGCGAGTTCCGCGACGCCGGCCTGGTCGAGACGCTGCTGGCCGAGATCCGGCGATCCGTCACCCGCCCCCACGTGATCATGGAGATCTGCGGCGGGCAGACCCACGGGATCGTGAAGAGCGGTCTCGACCGGCTTCTCCCGGAGGAGATCTCCCTCGTTCACGGTCCCGGCTGTCCCGTCTGCGTCACCCCCCTGGAGACGATCGACCGCGCCCTGGCGATCGCGACGCGTCCCGAGGTGATCTTCACCAGCTACGGCGACATGCTCCGTGTTCCGGGATCGCGCTCGGATCTCTTCACCGTTCGCGCGAAGGGCGGCGACGTGCGGGTGGTGACCTCCCCGCTCGAGGCGGTCCGGATCGCGCGCGAGAACCCCGACCGGGAGGTCGTCTTCTTCGCGATCGGGTTCGAGACGACCGCTCCCGCCAACGCGATGAGCGTCCTCCAGGCGGAGCGGCTCGGGCTGACGAACTTCTCGGTGCTCGTGTCGCACGCCTGCGTGCCGGGCGCGATGCGGGCGATCCTCGGCTCGCCGAAGAACCGCGTCCGCGGGTTTCTCGCCGCGGGCCACGTCTGCACGGTCATGGGAACCCGGGAGTACCCGTCGATCGCCGCGGAGTTCGGCGTCCCGATCGTCGTCACCGGATTCGAGCCGCTCGACCTCGCCCGCGGGATCCTGTCGTGCGTCCGCCAGCTCGAGGAGGGACGGGCGGAGGTCGAGAACGCCTACGGCCGGGCGGTCACCGACGAGGGGAACCGGCACGCGCAGGAGACGATGGAGGCGGTCTTCGAACCGTGCGATCGCGCGTGGCGCGGGATCGGGACGATCCCCGAGAGCGGGCTGCGGCTGCGGCCGGACCGGGCCGCCTTCGACGCGGAGCGGAGGTTCGACGTCGGGGACGTGCAGACCGAGGAGTCCTCCGTCTGCATCTCGGGCGAGATCCTCCAGGGATTGAAGAAGCCGATCGACTGTCCCGCGTACGGCACCGAATGCACGCCCGACCACCCGCTCGGGGCGACGATGGTCTCCTCGGAGGGGGCGTGCGCGGCGTACTTCCGCTACGGCCGCGTCCCGCGCGAGGAGCCGCGGGCGTGAGCGAGGAGCGCCCGCCCGACTTCGAAGGGGCGGCCTGCCCGGTCCCCTTGACTCATCGGGATCGGATCGTCCTCGGCCACGGCGGCGGAGGCCGGCTGATGAGCGATCTGATCCGGTCGGTCTTCCTGCCGCGGATCGGCAACCCCACCCTCGAGATCGGGGACGACGCGGCCCTCCCGCCGGGCTTGGAGGCGATCGCTCCCGGCGAGGCGATCGCCGTCTCGACCGACGCCCACGTGGTCCGCCCGCTCTTCTTCCCGGGCGGGGACATCGGACGGCTGGCGGTCTGCGGCACGGTCAACGACGTGGCGATGGTCGGCGCGGTCCCGCTCTGGCTGACGGTCGGCTTCATCCTGGAGGAAGGGATCGAGGTCGACGTGCTGACCCGGATCGCGGAGTCGATGCGCGCCGCCGCCGCCGAAGCGGGCGTCATGATCGTCGCCGGAGACACGAAGGTCGCAGAGCGCGGCAAGGTCGACCGCCTCTACGTCAGCACGACCGGAATCGGCCGGGTCCCGGCGGGGCGGCAGACGAGCGGGCGCTTCGCGCGGCCCGGAGACGCGGTGCTGGTCAGCGGAACGCTCGGGGACCACGGGATCGCGGTGCTGGCCGCGCGGGAAGAGCTGGCGTTCGAGACGGCGGTCCGCTCCGACGTCGCCCCCCTGAACCGGCTCGTCGAGGCGCTGTACGCCGCCTCCTCCGAGGTGCACGTCCTGCGGGATCCGACCCGCGGCGGGCTCGCGGCCGCGCTGAACGAGATCGCGCAGGCGAGTCGCGTCGCGATCGAGCTCGAGGAAGCGGCGATCCCGATCCGCGAAGAGGTGCAGGCGGCCTGCGAGATCCTCGGCTTCGACCCGCTCCAGATCGCCAACGAGGGGAAGCTCGTGGCGATCCTCCCCGAGGAGCACGCGGAGGCGGCGCTGGCCGCCCTGCG
>WJJW01000038.1 GCA_014729455.1 Candidatus Eiseniibacteriota bacterium | reverse complement strand
GCGGGAGAGCCTGGCGCGCCGGGCCGAGGAGGAAGGGATCGCCGGGTCGGTCGCGTTCGTCGGATCGCAGGCCGACGTGCGCCCGTTCCTGTGGCGGGCGTCGCTGTTCGTCCTGGCGTCGGATCGGGAAGGGCTGCCCCTCTCGGTCCTGGAGGCGATGGCGGCCGGACTGCCGTGCGTCTGCACCGCCGTGGGAGAGATCCCGGAGATCGTGCGCGATGGGGAGACCGGCCGGCTGGTTCCGCCCGGCGATCCCGAAGCCCTCGCCGACGCGATCCTGGATCTGTTCACGCGCCGCGGCGGGATCGAGGCGATGGGGGAGACGGCGCAGCGGATCGTCGGGGCGCGCTACGGACTCGAGCGGTGCGTCGATGCGATCGAGGAGATCTACGCGGAGATTCTCGCGCGGGGGCAGCGATGAAGCCGGTCTGGATCCTCCCGCTCGTGCTGCTGCTTCCGATGGGATGCGCGGAGGAGACGCGCGGTCCGGCACCGGAGCGACCGCTCGACATCACGGCGGGAACGGTGTTCGACAGCCGGTCGGAGCGCCCGCTCTCCGCCGTCGAGGTCTACACCGACGAGCTCCTCGTGACGACGACCGACTCGACGGGGCACTACGAGGCGGCCGCGGGGTTTCATCCGGTGGCCGAGTGGTGGATCGGCTTCGTCAAGGACGGCTACAAGCCCCGGAGCTTCGACATGCCGGAGTCGGGGGAACGGGATCCGGACGATCCGACCCGCTTCCGGCTCGACGTCGCGATGGAGAGGCTTCCCTGAGATGAGCGGGCGGGATCACCGCGGGCGCGAAGTCGATCCGATCCCCGAGCAGATCGCTTACTACCGGGCCCGGGCTCGGGAGTACGACGAATGGTTCCTGCGCCGCGGCCGGTACGACCGGGGCGCGGAGGCGAACCGGCGGTGGTTCGACGAGGTCGAGATCGTCCGAGAGGCGCTGGACGCCTTTCGCCCCGCCGGCGACGTCCTGGAGCTCGCCTGCGGGACCGGAATCTGGACCGAGCGGCTCGCGCGGACCGCCGAGCGCTTGACGGCGGTCGACGCCGTCGAGGAGATGCTCTCCCTCAACCGGGATCGCGTCGGCTCGCCGCGGGTCGACTACGTGCAGGCGGACCTCTTCGCGTGGCGGCCGGACCGGCGCTACGACGCGGTCTTCTTCGGCTTCTGGCTGTCCCACGTCCCGCCGGAACGGTTCGAGGAGATCTGGTCGCTGGTCGCGGCGGCCCTGAAGCCGGAGGGCCGCTTCTTCTTCGTCGACTCCCGCTACACGCCGGACTCCACGGCGATCGACCACCGGCTCGAGGGGAGCGAGGCCACGCGGGTCACGCGGCGGCTGAACGACGGCCGGGAGTTCCGGATCGTGAAGGTCTTTCACGAGAGGGAGCGCCTCGCCCGCCGTCTGGCCGATCTGGGATGGCGGGCGCGGGTCGAGGAGACCCCGCGCTTCTTCCTCTACGGGAGCGGGGAGAGGTCGAGCGGGACGGCCTGATCCGGAATACGCTATCCTGGCCGGTTCCATTCCAACCCGGCCGCGCAAAGAGAGGAAATCGACATGGCGACCAAGCCGATTCCCGACGGATACCACACCGCCACTCCCTACCTGATCGTCAAGGGAGGGGCGGATGCGATCGAGTTCTACCGCAACGCGTTCGGAGCCGAAGAGGTCATGCGCATGAACGGCCCCGGCGGCGCGGTGATGCATGCCGAGATCAAGATCGGCGATTCCCCGATCATGCTCGCCGACGAGATGCCGGACTGCGACTGGAAGGGTCCGCAATCGCTCGGCGGGACCCCGGTGAGTCTGATGCTCTACGTCGAGGACGTCGACGCGCGTTACAAGAAGGCGATCCAGGCCGGCGCGAAGGAGCTGCGTCCGGTGAAGGATCAGTTCTACGGCGATCGCGCCGGGACGCTCGCCGATCCGTTCGGCCACGTCTGGACGATCGCGACCCACAAGGAGGACGTCCCGGGGGAGGAGATCAACCGCCGCTTCGAGGAGATGATGAAGCAGCAGGGATCGTGAGCATGAGAGTGCGCCGCCACGGCGCGTCCGGTGCCCGGGTGATCGTCCTGCACGGCGGCCCGGGGGCCGCGGGATCGGCCGGACCGCTCGCACGCGGTCTGGCCGATTCGTTCCGGGTCGAGGAGCCGTGGCAGCGCGGAAGCGGTGCGGTCCCGCTGTCGGTCGCCCGCCACGTCGCCGACCTGCACGATCTCGTCCGGTCCGATCCGGCGGAGCGCCGGCCCGGCCTCGTCGGGGAATCATGGGGCGCGATGCTGGCGCTCGCCTACGCCGTCGCGCATCCCGAGGAGACCGGCCCGATCGTCCTGGTCGGCTGCGGGACCTTCGACCCGGCCGCCCGCGCGCGCCTCCAGCGCACCCTGGACGAGCGGATGGACGAACGGATCCGGGAAAGGCTGCGCCGCCTGGAGGCGGAAGGGATCGATCCTGCGGAACGGCTCCGCCTCCGGTACGAGGCGATCCACCCCCTGTACGACTACGATCCGGTCTTCGAGGAGCCCGGCGGCGGGGAAGATCCGCCGTTCGACGAGGCGGCCCACGCCGAGACCTGGGACGACATGCTCCGGCTGCAAGCCGACGGGACCTACCCTGCAGCGTTTCGTGCGATCACCGCGCCGGTCCTGATGATCCACGGAGCGCACGATCCGCATCCGGGGTCGATGATCCGCGACGGGCTGTCGCGATGGATCCCGCATCTCGAGTACGAGGAGCTCCCTCGCTGCGGCCACCGCCCGTGGGCGGAACGGTTCGCGCGCGAGCGGTTTTTCGCCCGCCTGCGAGCGTGGTTGCGGGATCGATTCGCCGAGACGCCTTGAGGGGCGTTCGATTGTGGCGTCGCGGCATTGCTGGTACAATTCTTCGTGTGGAAAGTGAAACCGGTCCCGGCGAGAACACCCTGCCCGGTCTCCGGTGGGTGCCGCGCCGGGTCTCCCGCGTGGGCTGTCTCGAAGGCTGCCTGGCGTACCACGGCATGGAGGCGCCGGGCGCCTGGGTCCACGGAGGGACCGGTCATGCGTTCGCCCTGAACGTCCACGCGAGCCTGTGCCCGAGCGGTCCCACCGCATGGGACATGCGGCCGACCCACCGGCTCGAGCGCAATCTCGGTGTGGACGCACGATTCGTCTTTGCCGATCGCGGCCGCGGCGACCTCGTCCGGGCCCGTCGGGATGCGTGGGATCTGATCCGTTCGGCGATCGACGACGGGATCCCATGCTACGCCTGGGAGCTTGCGATCCCCGAGTACGCCGTCGTCTACGGCTACGACGGCGAGGAGTTGCTCTTTTCCGGCCCGGGGTCGGGGGACGAAGGACGTACGCGCTGGGACGCGCTCGGGGAATCGGGAATCGGGATCGTCGAGGCGGCGGCCGTTCGCCGCGGGTCCCCCGCGCGGGACCACGCCGTCCTCGCCGGCGCGGTCGCGTTCGCCTGGGATCACGCCGCCGCATCGGCGGATCCCGCGTCCGGACCGTACCGGTCGGGTCCGGCGGGGTTCGATCTCTGGCGCCGCGCGGTGGAACAGCGTCGCGCGATCGAGATCGGAATGGCGTACAACGCGGCGGTCTGGGCGGAGTGCCGCGCCCAGGCGGCGGCGTTCCTGGAAGAGGCCGGCCGGCGGCTGCCCGAGCTCGTCGAAGGAGCCCTCGCTGAAGCGACGAGAGCCTATCGGACCGTCGCGGAGGCTCTGGGCGAGGTCGCGCGGGCCTATCCGTTTCGGCCGGATCTCACCCGGAGGGAGATCCCGGCGGACGCGAGGATCGAGCCGGCGGCACGCGCGCTCGCCGAGGCGGGAGAGGCGGAAGCGACCGGGCTGCAAGCGCTTCGGCGCCTTCGCGAACGCTTGACGGCCGAGCGCTGAAAGGGGAGAGGCAACGGTTCGGGTCACGGCCCGTGCTTGCCGCCGTATCCGTTGCGTGACCGCCATCCTCTTGCCGCACCGTCAACCGAGGAGGACCCCATGATCCGCACTTCCGGCCGTCCGACGGCTCGCCAAGCCGCGCCCCCCCGATCCCTGCTGTTCGCGGCGGGTCTGCTCCTGCT
>WJJW01000298.1 GCA_014729455.1 Candidatus Eiseniibacteriota bacterium | reverse complement strand
GGCGGACCGTGCGCACCGAGGCGCGGATCGAGCAGATCCTCTCGCTCGACGTCGAGAAGAAGAAGCCGCTGCGGATCGAGAAGACGATCTCGGTCCACACCTCCCGGGACTGGGCGATCAGCGAGCCGCTGGCAGCGACGAGGAACGCCCTCCATCGTGCCGGCCGCTGGGAGGATCTCCGTGACTCGCACCGTCTCGCGTGGGAGCACATCTGGGACCGGGCAGACATCCGGATCGATGGAACGGACGAGGAGGCGCAGCTCCTGCTTCGCTTCAACGTCTTTCATCTGATCCAGACGACGTCGATGAACGTGATCGACCTGGACGTCGGCGTCCCGGCCCGTGGCCTGCACGGCGAGGCGTACCGCGGGCACATCTTCTGGGACGAGCTGTTCATCTTCCCGCTTCTCAACTTCCGGTTCCCGGAGGTGACCCGGTCCCTGTTGATGTACCGGTACCGCAGGCTGAACGAGGCGCGGCACCTCGCGATCGAAGCAGGACACGAGGGGGCGATGTTCCCGTGGCAGAGCGGGAGCGACGGCCGGGAGGAGAGCCAGGTCCTCCATCTCAACCCGAAATCGGGGCGCTGGATCCCGGACGATACGCACCGCCAGCGCCACATCAACGCGGCGATCGCCTACAACGTCTGGCAGTACTTCCAGGTGACCGACGACCGGGAGTTCCTCTCGTTCTACGGCGCGGAGATGCTCCTCGAGGTCGCTCGATTCTGGGCGAGCATCAGTACCTATGACGCGGATCGCGAGCGCTACGAGATCCATCACGTGGTGGGACCCGACGAGTTTCACACGCGCTACCCCGGCGCGGAGTCGTCCGGGCTGAGCAACAACGCGTACACGAACGTCATGGCGTGCTGGACGCTCGGCACGGCGTGTCGAGCGTTCGAGATGCTGAGCGAGGATTGCCGGGTCGAGATCTCCGAACGGCTCGGCATCACCGACGACGAGTTCGAGCGGTGGGATCACATCAGCCGGAAGATGTTCATCCCGTTCCACGGAGACGGGATCATCAGCCAGTTCGAGGGCTACGCGGATCTCGAGGAGCTCGACTGGGAGGGATACCGCGAGAAGTACGGCGATATCCAGCGGCTCGATCGGATCCTCGAAGCCGAAGGAGACTCGCCGAACCGCTACAAGGCGGGCAAGCAGGCCGACGTGCTGATGCTGTTCTACCTCTTCTCGGCCGAGGAGCTGGGGGATCTGTTCGAGCGGCTCGGGTACCGGTTCGACCGCGACCTGATCCCGCGGAACATCGACTACTACACGCGGAGAAGCTCGGACGGCTCGACCTTGAGCCGCGTCGTCCACTCCTGGGTGCTGGCACGCTCGGAGCGCGAGCGGGCGTGGGAGCTGTTCCTTTCCGCGCTCGGCAGCGACCTGAGCGACATCCAGGGCGGCACGACCGCCGAGGGGATCCACCTCGGGGCGCTGGCGGGGAGCGTCGACCTGATGCAGCGCGGTCACACCGGGATCGACGTCCGCGACGACGTCCTCTGGCTGAATCCGTGTCTCCCGGAACAGCTGGAGGAGCTGCGCTTGGGGATCCGCTACCGCGGCCACTGGCTGAGCCTCGTAATCCACCGCAACCGGTTCTCGATCACCGCGGAGAAGGGCTGGGCGAAGCCGGTGCAGATCGGGGTGCACGACACGATCCACAGCCTGAAGCAGGGCCAGAGCCGCAGCTTCTCGATCCGCTGCTGACCGCCGGCCGGCGCAGATGCAGGTCCTGTGTCGGTCCCGGCTGGTCTACAATCGAGGATCGGGACCGCGAGACGGGGCCGCACCGCGGCGGGAGAGCCTTGCATGTCGAAACAGCAGATGAACGCCCCTCCGGAGCCGACCGAAGAGGCGCGGGCGAAGCGTGAAGCCCTGGCGGACTGGCTCCGGCGGGCCGGCAGCGTCGCCGTCGCCTACTCCGGCGGCACGGACAGCAGTTTCTTGCTCCTGGCCGCCCACGAAGCGCTCGGCGAGCACGCGGTCGGGGTGATCGGGATCTCCGCGAGCCTCGCGGGAGGCGAGCGGGAGGAGGCGCTGGCGACCGCCCGCGCGATCGGCGCGCGCGTCGAGGTCCTGGAGACCGAGGAGCTGGACGATCCCCGCTACCGCGAGAACACGACGAACCGCTGCTTCTTCTGCAAGCACGAGCTGTTCGGCAAGCTTCTCGACTGGGCGCGGGCGAACGACTTCGCCGCGGTTCTCGACGGAACCAACTACGACGATCTGCAGGACCACCGTCCCGGGAGGACCGCCGCGGGCGAGCAGGGGGTCCGGAGCCCGCTCCTCGAGCTCGGCTTCACGAAGCAGGAGATCCGCGCCCTCTCCTACGCCGCCGGCCTGCCGACCTGGGACAAACCGGCCGCGCCGTGCCTCTCCTCACGGATCCCGTACGGGACCCCGGTCACGCCCGAGGTGCTCGCGAAAGTCGATGCCGGCGAGGCGGCGATCCGCAGCCTCGGGATCCGCGTCTTCCGCCTCCGCCATCACGACACCATCGCACGGATCGAGGTCGGCCCGGAGGACTTCGGGACGATCCTGGAACGCCGGGAAGAGCTGATCCGGCGGCTGCGGGAGGCGGGATACCGGTTCGTGACCCTCGACCTCGAAGGGTTTCGCAGCGGCCGGCTGAACGAGGGATCGCGACGGCCATGACCGAGGAAGCGCTCCGCAAGCTCCTCGAGGAGGTCCGCGCCGGGGCGCTGGACGTCGGCGCCGCCGTCGAGCGGCTGCGGGATCTCCCGTACGAGGATCTCGGCTACGTGCGGATCGATCACCACCGCGCGCTGCGGACCGGCGTGCCGGAGGTCGTCTACTGCGAGGGGAAGAGCCCGCAGCAGGTGGCGGAGATCCTCTCGCGGCTCGCCGCGCGCAACACGGTCGTCCTCGGCACTCGTGCCGACGCGGAGATGGCCGCCGCGGTGCAGGCGCAGATCGGCACGGCCCGCTACCACGACGTCGCGCGGATGATCGTCGTCGACCCCGATTCCGGGGCGAAGGCGACCGTGGGACGACCGGTCGTCGTCTGCGCCGCCGGGACTTCCGATCTGCCGGTCGCGGAGGAAGCCGCGGTCACCGCCGCCGCCCTCGGCAGCCCGGTCGAACGGCTCTGGGACGTCGGCGTGGCCGGGCTGCACCGGCTGCTCCCGCACCGGGCGCAGCTCACGGGGGCGGGGGCGATCGTCGCGGTCGCCGGGATGGAAGGAGCCTTGCCGAGCGTCGTCGCCGGTCTCTCCGGCGGTCCGGTGATCGCGGTCCCGACCAGCGTCGGTTACGGGGCCCACTTCGGAGGGATCTCGGCGCTGCTGACGATGATCAACTCCTGCGCTCCGGGCGTGTGTGTCGTCAACATCGACAACGGCTTCGGGGCGGGATACGTCGCCCACCGGATCGCGCGGGAGGGACGGACCGAGGCGACCGAGACGTAGCGGGGAGGACCTCGCCTTGAGGAGAGGTCATTCGTTTGCGAGAGCGGGTCCCGGTTGGCGGATCGTTCTGGTGGCGATGGTCCTGTCCGGGATCGCCCCGTGCACATGCCGCGCCGAAGACGAGTTTCGGCTTCCCCTCTCGGGTACCGGGATCGAGCGGATCAAGCAAAGCATCAGACTCAAGCTCGTGTCGCCCGACTCCCAGACGTTCGTGTTGGAGAGGGAACGAATCGGATCCGCCTGGCAGGTCATGGACTCGACACTGGTTCTCCGGGTGGGGGAAGGGTCTCCCCTGAGCGGTCCACCGGCTCGGGTGCTCGGCCAGACCGGAACCTACCGCACGATCGGCGCCGTGCTCGGATGGACGGCGGGGTTCGTCGTCGGCGCTCTCTACCTGCAGGCCGCCCCCGACGATCTGGCAGCCCGTTCAAGGGCTGTCCTGGTCACGGTGTCTGTCCCCTGGGCCGGCCTCATCGCCGGCGCATTGATCGGCAAGCGGATCCCCTTGTACGAGGCCGTGTACCGAGCGGAGGAGGAGTCATGAAACGCAGGAGACGCCGCCGGCTCGCAGGACCGTGCAGGTCGTCGCCCTGGTCTTGCTGGTGATGACGCAGCTCCCCGCATCGGGATTCACGACGAGGACGGTCTCCTTCGACGTCGCGTATGACGAGTTCGAGGGAGGATGCCCGTCCTACGACCGCGGCAGCATGGAGGTCGAGATCCAGCTCGATCCGCGGTGAGCGGGAAAACGCCGCGCGGCCCCGTTCTTGATACGATCTCCTCGATCCGGGGAGGGAAGGACATAGCGACCGGAAAGAAGAGGACGGCGAAGACGCCCGAAGCGAATCCGACGGGCCGGAAGGCCATGCCCCCCGACGTGAAGACGTTCCGCGAGATCTGCACGGAGGCCGGGATCGAATACGCGAGAGGGCAACGGTTGATCCGCCTGATCGTCCAGTACGCGCGCTACGGGTACCTGGTCAACATCCCGGTGTTCGGGCGGTTCTGGGTCCAGAAGCTGAAGCCGCGGCGCATGCAGATCCCGACGAGACCGGGCGACACGAGCCGCAAGGTGATTCGGACGAAGGGGGGCTCGCGCCTCCGGTTCAAGCCCTCGAAGAAGCTGCAGAAGGAGATCCGCACCCTCTGGGACGGCAGATCGAAGGAGGATCTCTAGAAGGTCCGGTGCGCGCGTCCGGACGATGTCCTACCGGAGCCGCACGATCGGGTAGGTCTCCTGCAGGTCCCCCACGGCGACGCGGAGCAGATAGACGCCGGAGGCGATCGGGTCTTCCCGGTCCTCCCGGCCGGGCCGCCAGACGATCTCGTGACGTCCCGGCGGGAACGGCCGATCGGCGAGGACGGCGATCCTCCGTCCGGCCAAATCGTGCACCGTGGCGCGGACCCGTTGCGTCGAGTTGAAGCGGACGACGAGCGTCGTCTTCTCGTCGAACGGGGTCGGGCGCGGCGGCAGGATCGACCGATCCGCCTCGAAGACCGGCGGCACCGGAACCGTCGCGGCCGCCGCCTTCGCGACGAGCGGACCGGTCGGTGTCCCCTCGGGCGGGATCAAGAACGCCGCGTAGAACCGTTCGCTCGAGTCCGGCGGCGCGTGGAGGTAGAAACCGGTCCCGTCCGTTCCGACGCGCAGTGAACCGACCGGTTCGCCGTCCGCGATCGTCCGCGGGATCGTCGTCGTCGAGGATCGGATCGCGACCTTCCAGCCGGCCGTTTCTACCGGGGCCGACCAGCGCAGCACGACTCCGCCGGGGCACGGTTCGGCGCGAAGGTCGTCCAGCCAGACGCCGGTCTCGGTGTAGCGGGTGATCCCCCACGCGCCGGTGTCGCCTGCCTCGGTGAACTCGCCGCCGATCCAGAGTTCGTTCCCGCGGACCGCCAGGGCCTCGACGCGCCCGTCGACCTCGCCGCCGAGCGAAGTCCATTCCGCCCCGTTCCAGGCGGCGATCCCGCGGATCTCGGCGCCCGCCGCCGTCGAGAACGCGCCCCCGGCGACGAGCCGTCCCTTGTAGACGGCCAGCGCGTCGACCGGCCGGTCGAAGGAGCCGATCTCGGTCCATCGCTCGCCGTCGAAGCGAACGACCGATCCCTCTTGCGGGAAGACGCGGGCGGGCGAGGGTCCACCGGCGATCAGATCCCCCTGGTAAACGGCCAGCGCCCGGACGAGGAACGGGACCCCTTCGCCGATCGGCTTCCAGTCGATCCCATCGAAGCGGGCGACGTGCCGCGCCGAGTCGGCGTCGGCGCCGGCCCGCTCGAACGAGCCGGCCGCGTAGAGCGTGCCGTCGTCCACGCAGAGGGAGGTGACGTCGCCGTCCAGGCCGCCACCGAGCGGATGCCAGCGCCCGTCTCGACGGACGGCGACGCGTGAGGCGGCCGCGCGGCCGGCTGTCGCGAAGCGCCCCGCCGCGACGAGATCGCCCTCGTAGAACGTCAGGT
>WJJW01000297.1 GCA_014729455.1 Candidatus Eiseniibacteriota bacterium | reverse complement strand
CTCCTGGACGATCTCCACGTTGCTGCTCTCGAGCGCCCCTTGCGTGATCCGGCCGAACCCCTCCTCCTGCGGGTAGCCGAGGAAGGGCCGACCGGAAGCGGGGGTCTCGAGGTACTGGTTCTCGCCGATCGCGAGCAGGCCGCCGGTGTTGAGGAAGCGGGCCAGCTCGATCCGGCCCACCTCGATCGGGTTGGTCATCCCCGGCCCCGTGACCGTGACGATCCCTCCCGCGGAAACGACGATCTGGGAGGCGTCGTCGGGGACCGCGATCTCCGGGGCGATCGGGTACCCGCCGTTGGTCGCCAGCGTCCCCGAGGCGGAGACCGAGAGGCTCCCGTCGCGCGTGTAGGCGAGCGCGCCGTCGGGCCGCAGGACCTGGAGGAACCCCTCTCCTTCGACCGCGAGGTCGAGGGCGCGCGCGGTCGACTCGATCACCCCCTGCGAGTGGATCTTGTGAACCGAGGCCAGCCGGACGCCGCGGCCGATCTGCAGGGACGATCCCGGCTCCTGTCCCGGCGCCTCCACGGACGCGCCTCCGGCGAGATTCTCGTAGAGCGCATCCTCGAAGGTCGCCCGCCCCCGCTTGAACCCCGTTGTGTTGACGTTGGCAAGATTGTGGGCGATCACGTCGATCATCTGCTGTTGCGCCTTCATCCCGCTTGCCGAGGTACGCAGGCTCGAGTTCACGATCTGGTCCCTCCCCTCCGGTCCTTCATCGGACCTCGCCGAGCTCGTTCGTCGCGCCCAGGACGCCGTCCATCGCCCGGAGAGCCTGGACGTTCGCCGCGTAGGCCCGCTGGATCGTCAGCAGATCCACCATCGAGGCGAGCGGATCGACGTTCGCCTCCTCGATCGCCCCCTGCCGGAGGAGCGTCGCTCCCGGAAGCGGATCCCGCGGCGGGGCGGTCGGGACGAAGCGGCCCGGCTGCTCCCGCTGCAGCTCCGCCGGGTCGGCGACCTCGGCGAGGCGCAGCTTTCCGTTGACCGCTCCGTCGACGACGACGGTGCCGTCGGACTGGATCGTCAGGTCGGTCCCCGCGACGACGATCTCGCCCGCCTCTCCGAGGATCGGATCGCCGGCCCGGTCCACCAGCCTCCCCTCGGGGTCGAGCCGGAGCGCGCCGCCGCGCGTGAAGCGCTCGCCCCCCGCCGTCCGGACCACGAGGAATCCGGGGCCTTCCAGAGCGACGTCGAGCGGGCGTCCGGTCTCCCGGATCGCCCCCTGTTCGAACTGGACGCTCTCGACCGTGCCCCCGTCCGGGTCGGATCCGCGCGCCGCCATCCGGATCGCCTTGAATCCGTCGGCGTTCGCGTGGGCCAGATTGAAGGCGGTCGCTTCCTGGAACCTCTCCAGTCGCGAAAGCGATCGCGCGGTCTGCTCAACTCCCCGCAGCGGCATCATCCCTCCTCGATGGTTCGATCCGTGCCGGTACGCTGCAAGAGGCGTACCGCTCCCGCGACCGCATCCAGGGAACGGTCATCTCCTTGTCGGCCCGTCGGTTCCCAGGACATCGGTCCGAGCCGCTCCCGGAGCCCCCGGTCGCGCCGCGCCGGGAAACCGGAAGCGGCTTCCGGGACGGACCGCACGATCTGCCGGATCGCGTCGATCGCCACCCCGGTGCGCCGCGCGATCTCCTCCTCCCCGGTTCCCCGCCGGGCCATCCGCTCCGCCGCGGCGACCGGGTCGTTCCTGCGGCGCGCCCGGCGGCGGAGCCGCGGGGCGGCGACCGCGACTGTGACGATGACCATCAGGCCGACCAGGACCAACGGCAGGGTCGTGTTATCCAGCACGGGCGCCCCGCGCCAGAAGGCGAACCGCTCCTCGTACCCGGCATCGCGGAGCGACCGCATCAGCGCCGGCAGGCGCGGTCCCACGACGAGGCAGACGGCGGTCGCCGCGACCGCGCCCCAGATCGTTCCTCGTTTCATCCGACCTTCCTTTCCGCTTCGAGGCGATCCCGCACCCGTCGGATCGCGCGCGTGTGGATCTGGCAGACGCGCGACTCGCTGATCCGCAGGATCCGCCCGATCTGCTTCATCGTCAGGTTCTCGTAGTAGAGGAGCGCCAGGATGATCTGGTCCTTCGACGGGAGAGCCCCGATCGCGGCGACCACCGTGTCGAGTCGATCCCTCTTCTCGAGCCGCTGCAGCGGATCGGGGCTCCGCGCGTCCTGGATCGTCTCGACCAGCGGGACCTCGCCGGTCTCGTCGGAGTCGATCCCCTCGTCCAGCGACGCCAGCCGGCCTCGCGAGAGCTCGTCGATCCACCTGCGGTGCGTGTCCGGCTCGATCGAGAGGTTGGCGGCGATCTCCTCCTCGGTCGGCTCCCGGCCGAGGCTCGTCCGCAGGACCGCCGCGCTCCGGTCGAGGAGCCTCCCGTGCTGCCGGACGGTCCGCGGGACCCAATCCCAGCTCCGCAGCTCGTCGAGGATCGCCCCCCGGATGCGCGGGACGGCGTAGGTGCTGAAGCGGAAGCCGCGGTTCGGGTCGAACGCCTCGATCGCCTGGACCAACCCGATCGTGCCCGCGCTGATCAGGTCGTCGATCTCCAGCTCGCTCGGCGCGGCCGCCGCGATCTCCCGCGCGAGATGGTGGACCAGACCGATGTACTGGTCCATCAGGGCGCAGCGCGCCTCCTCGTCGCGATCGGTGGCGTACCGCCGCCAGAGCTGGTCGGTGTAGCTCGTCACCCGGTCGCCTCCAGCTCGCTCACGAGCGGCCCGACCAGAGCGGGATCCACCGACAGGATCCCTCCGGGCGTGGGAGCGGCCCGCCGCAGGTCCGGATCCTCGGGCACCCACCCGCACAGGGGGAGCCCCCGGCCGAGGAACCGGCGGCAGGCGAGATCGAGCAACGAGTGGACGTGCGCGGCCCCCTCCGGTCCGGCGCAGCGGTTGACGACGAGATCGACCGGGATCCCGCGGTCATGCAGCGTCAACACCTTGATCAACGCGTATCCGTCGCTGAGCGAGACCGGCTCGGGCACCACGATGAGCAGGAAGCGGTCGCATCGGATCGCCGCGCGGAGAACCCCTTCGATCCCCTGGCCCGCGTCGATGACGACCCGGTCGAACCGGTCGAAGCGGGTCGATCGATCCATGTAGTCGCGCACGCGCCGCCGCGCGTCCAGCGGGGTGCTTCCGGGCCGGTCGCTTCCGGGGGGCAGCAGGGACAGGTTCTCGAGGATCTCGATCGGCGCGTCCGGGTCCGCCTCCTCTCCGGTGACCTCGTCCGACGGAGGGACTGGCCCCGCGCCGAGGAGAAGATGCAGGTTTCCGTCCAGAGACGAATCGTCGACCAGCAGCACGCGCTTTCCGCGGCGCTGCAGCTCCCGCGCGGTCAGAATCGAGAGGACCGATTTCCCGACCCCTCCCTTGCCGCTGGCCACGGCGTAGACGACCCCGTGCCGGACCGGCCGCGCCCGATCCTCGCGGGACCGCTCCACCGGGCGCGCGCCGGCGGCGCGCAGGTTCGATCCCACCGTCCCGCCCGTCACGCCGCGACCTCCGCGGCGCGCGCGCCGTCGCGGGCGAGCATCAGGTCGTCGGGGATCCGCTGGCCGTTGGCGATCCATCGAACCGGCAGGCCCTCCCGGGCCGCCAGGCGCTCGATCCAGGCTCCATCAGGCGCCTCGTCGAGTTTGCTCGGCAGCAGGTGCGTGATCCCGAAGCTCCGGTGGTTCTCGACGATCCGGTGCGCGACCGACAGCCGAAGCCCGGACGGGACGACGAGATGGACCTCCGTCGGACGGATCCATGAGAGGATCCGCTCGACCGCCCGCCGGTCGGACCACGCGAGCGGTCCCCGGCCGGGGGTGTCGACGAACAGCACCTCCCTCTTCGCCATCCGCTCCATCGCCTCCGGAACCTCCTCCCGGTCGCGGATCACCTCGACCTCCATCCCGCCGAGACGGGCGTGGAGCCGCGCCTGCTCCACCGCCCCGATGCGGTAGGTGTCCAGGCAGAGGATCCCGGCCCGCCTGCCGCAGAAACAGAGGGGGTGGGCGGCCAGCTTTGCGATCGTCGTGGACTTCCCCGAACCGGTCGGACCGACCAGCGCGATCACGGGCCGTTCCGCCCGCGTGGTCGTGGACGCGAGGCCGCGGAGCCGATCGACCGCTGCGATCCCTTCGGGGATCCTCGATGCGGTCGCCGGATCGACCCGCTCGGCGGAGTCGGGATCGGCGGCGACGACGGCGTAGCGGAGGCCTTCGGAGGTCGCGACCCTCTTCACGCTGAGGATCACGGCGTCCCGTCCGATCTCCTCACGAGCGCGGGACAGCAGTGGCGGAACCATGTGGCCGGTGTAGGTTTCAAGCGGCATTTTCAAGCTCCCAGACGGCTAAAGGTTCGATCGGCGCCTGCGCCGGAAGCTCCGCGAGGGACACCACCGGCAGGCGTGGCAGGGTTGGTTGCACGATCTTCCGGACGCCGAGTCGCAGCGCGGGGGGAGTGATCAGCGCCGGCGACCTGCCGTCCGTCGTGTTCATCCGCACGATCTCCGGAAGCCGCTCGACCAGCCGGCCGAGCTGCTCGGGTTCCAGGATCTGCTTCTCCTCCTGCGATCGCGGACTGAGGAGGTTCATCAACGCGATCTCCAGCTTCGGACCGATCGTGATCGCGCGGATCGGCGTCTCGGTCCCGCCGAGCGCCTGCGTGATCACCATCGAGAGGGAGCGGCGGACGTGCTCGGTCAACGCCTCGACGTCCTTGATGCTCTCCCCCGCATCGGAGAGGGTCTCCAGGATCGTCACCAGGTCGCGGATCGGGATCTGCTCCCGCAGGAGCCGCTGCAACACCCGGTGGACGGTCCCGAGCGGGACCTTGTTGGGCACGACATCCTCGACCAGGGCGGGGTTCGTCTCGCGCAGTCCGTCGAGAAGGTCCCGGGTCGCCTGCCGGCTGAGGAGATCGGCGGCGTGGCGCCGGGTCGTCTCCATCAGATGGGTCGACAGGACCGTCTGCGGCTCCACGACCGTGTACCCTCCGGCCTCCGCCTCGCCGCGCCGTT
>WJJW01000296.1 GCA_014729455.1 Candidatus Eiseniibacteriota bacterium | reverse complement strand
GCGCAGCCCTTTCGAAAACCCTGCCCGATCCCTACCGGCGCAGCATCGCGCGGATGTAGTCCCGCTTCATCTGCGCGATGGTCTCCAGCGAAATATTCTTGGGGCAGACCGCCTCGCACTCGCCGTGGTTCGAGCAGTCGCCGAACCCCTCCTCGTCCGCTTGCCCGATCATCCCGAGCGCGCGCCGCGTCCGTTCGGCGTGCCCCTGGGGCAGATGGGCGAGCTGCGCGATCTTGGCGCTGACGAAGAGAGCGGCCGCCGCGTTCGGGCAGGCGGCGACGCAGGCGGCGCAGCCGATGCAGGTCGCCGCGTCCATCGCCTTGTCGGCGACCTCCTTCGGGATCGGGATCGCGTTTCCGTCGGGCGCCGACCCGACGTTCGTCGAGACGTAGCCCCCCTTCTGCATGATCCGATCGAAGGCGGTCCGGTCGACGATCAGATCCTTGATCACCGGGAACCCCTTCGCCCGGAACGGCTCGACGATGATCGTCTGCCCGTCGCGGAAATGGCGCATCCGCAGCTCGCAGGTCGTCGTCGCCGTCCTCGGACCGTGGGCGACCCCGTCGATCACGAGCCCGCAGGTCCCGCAGATCCCCTCGCGGCAATCGCTGTCGAACTCGATCGGGACCTCGCCTTTCCCGATGATCTGCTCGTTCAGGATGTCGAGCATCTCGAGGAACGACATCTCGGGCAGGATTCCGCCGACCGAGTACTCGACGAGCCGGCCGGGCTCGTCCGGACCGCTCTGGCGCCAGACCTTCAGATGGATGGTGATCCCCTTCTCGCTCATTTGTAGCTCCGGGTCTTCATCTCGACGTTCTCGAAGGCGAGCTGCTCCTTGTGCAGCTTCGGCTCCTTCCCCTCCCCCGCGTACTCCCATGCGGCCACGTAGGCGAACTCGTCGTCGCGGCGCATCGCCTCCCCCTCGCCGGTCTGGTGTTCCTCCCGGAAGTGGCAGCCGCACGACTCCTCCCGATCGAGGGCGTCGCGCGCCATCAGCTCGGCGATCTCGATGAAGTCGGCGATCCGGCCCGCCATCTCGAGGTTCTTGTTCAGGTCGGCCGCATCCCCGGGGATCCGGACGTTCTGCCAGAACTCCTCGCGCAACGAACGGAACTTCTCCATCGCCCCCTTCAATCCCTGCCCGTTGCGGGACATCCCGACCTCTTCCCACAGCGTCCGCCCCAGTTCCCAGTGGAAGTCGCGGACCGTCTTCGATCCCTTGATCGAGAGTAGCTTCTCGACCCGCGCCTTCACCTCCGCCTCGACCGAGCGGAACGCGTCGTGGTCGGCCGTCACCGGATCGAGCTTCGAGGAGGCGAGGTAGTTGCCGACCGTCCGCGGCGCGATGAAGTAGCCGTCGGCGAGCCCCTGCATCAGCGCGCTCGCCCCGAGCCGGTTGGCGCCGTGGTCGGAGAAGTTCGCCTCGCCGGCGCAGAACAGCCCCGTGATCGTGGTCATCAGGTTGTAGTCGACCCACACGCCGCCCATCGTGTAGTGCGGCGCCGGGTAGATCCGCATCGGCACGTGATAGGGATCCTCGCCGGTGATCTCCTCGTACATCTGGAAGAGGTTTCCGTAGCGGTCCTTCACCGTCTGGACGCCGAGCCGCTCGATCGCGTCGGCGAAGTCGAGGTAGACCGCGTAGCCGGTCGCGCCGACGCCGCGTCCCTCGTCGCAAACGACCTTCGCCGCGCGCGAGGCGATGTCGCGCGGGACCAGGTTGCCGAACGCCGGGTAGCGCCGCTCCAGGAAGTAGTCCCGATCCTCTTCCGGGATCTGGTCGGGCGATCGCGTCTCCCCCTGCTTCTTCGGGACCCAGACCCGCCCGTCGTTGCGCAGGCTCTCGCTCATCAAGGTGAGCTTCGACTGGTAGTCGCCCGCCTGCGGGATCGCGGTCGGATGGATCTGCGTGAAGCAGGGGTTCGCGAACAGGGCGCCCCGCTTGTGGCAGCGCCAGGCGGCGGTCACGTTCGAGTTCACCGCCATGGTCGAGAGGTAATAGGCCGACGAATAGCCCCCGGTTGCGAGCACGACCGCGTCGGCGGCGAAGCTCTTGATCTCGCCGGTGACGAGGTCCCGGCAGACGATCCCGCGGGCCCGCCCGTCGACGATCACGACGTCGAGCATCTCGTGACGCGGGAACATCGTAACCTTCTTCGCCTCGATCTGGCGCATCAGGGCGCTGTAGACGCCGAGGATGAGCTGCTGGCCGGTCTGGCCGCGGGCGTAGAAGGTTCGTGAGACCTGCACCCCGCCGAAGGAGCGGTTCGCGAGCAGCCCGCCGTATTCGCGGGCGAACGGCACCCCCATCGCCACGCACTGGTCGATAATGTCGACGCTGAGCTGCGCGAGGCGGTAGACGTTCCCCTCGCGCGCGCGGTAGTCGCCCCCCTTGATCGTGTCGTAGAAGAGCCGGAAGATGCTGTCCCCGTCCCCCTGGTAGTTCTTCGAGGCGTTGATCCCTCCCTGCGCGGCGACGGAGTGCGCGCGTCGCGGGGAGTCCTGGATGCAGAAGTTCAGGACGTTGTAGCCGAGCTCACCGAGCGTCGCCGCCGCGGCTCCGCCGGCCAGCCCCGTCCCGACGACGATGACCGAGAACTTCCGCCGGTTCGCCGGAGCGACCAGCATCTCGTCCTGCTTGTGGCGGTCCCACTTCTCGGCGAGAGGCCCGCCGGGGATCTTGGCGTCGAGGATCCGTGTCGAGTCTGCCATCACCGACCTCCCGCGTGCGCGATGTTGAGACTGTCCGGATCGACGAAGAAGTACGCGTACAGGGGCAGGATGAAGAATCCGGCCGCAAGCGCGAGCGCGAAGACGATCCCCACACCCTGGATCAGCGGGGTCCAGCGCGGGTTCCCCCAGCCCAGCGACTGGAACGCGCTCCAGAACCCGTGCCAGAGGTGCGCCCCCACCAGGATCATGGCGATCAGGTACGCACCGGTGATCCACTCGACCTTGAACGAGGCGACCACCAGGCTGTAGAGATCCTTCATCTCCTCGCCGTGTTCCAGCGGAATCATCCTCGGATCGCCGAACTTGAACGTCCAGACGTGCCAGACGACGAAGACGAGGAGCACGGCTCCGGTGATGATCATGCTCCGCGAGGGGAGCGACTTCTTGCTCGGCCCGCCCGCGTCCGCTCGTTTCTTGTACGAGACCGGGCGGGCTCCGAACTTGTCGATCAGGGCGACGGTCGACGCGGAGATGATGTGGAACAGGAACACCGTGATCAGAGCGATCTCGAAGGCGATCACGAACCACCCGTGGAGCAGGCCCTCCAGGAAGTGGGCGTAGTGGTTGAAGGCGTCGGGCCCCACGAACAGGGACAGGTTCCCGATGAGGTGGACGATGAGATAGCCGATGAGAAGGAGCCCGGTGATGCCTGTGATCAGCTTCTTGCCGACGGAAGACCAAGCGGCCGCTTGGAAGCTCGACATCTAGCTATTTCCCCCCGTGGATGCAGAATCCACTTGCGAAGCAGATAACTAATGGAGAATAGCTCCCTCGGGGGCGGATCTCAAGGCGGTTTGCCGGTGAAAACGACCGGGCGGCGGCCGGTTACGGGCCGCCGCCCTCGTTCCCCGACCCCGGCTTCGGAGGACGATTACCGCTGCTTCTGCAACCGAACGGTTCCACTGAAG
>WJJW01000295.1 GCA_014729455.1 Candidatus Eiseniibacteriota bacterium | reverse complement strand
CTGGCCGAGTTCGCGTCCCCCGCCGAGAGCGGTCTCGACCTGTCCGAGGGCGAGGCGCTGTCGATGTCGAGCCAGAACCCGGACAACACCGACCTGATCGATCTCTACCTCGGCACGGCCGGCATCAACGACGAGTCGGATCAGCCGTTGACGCTGAAGAGCCCGCATCTGGTTCTCGGGGGATCGGGCGGGGACTGGATCCGGCAGGCGGGATTGAAGCTCCTCTCCGAGTCGACCGACTCGACCACGCCGAACACGGGGTGGCTTGAGGAGATCACGCTCGGCAACAACCCCGATGAGATCGCAGGGAAGGTGATCGCGGTGCGCACACCCGTCGAGGGCGGCCAGTTCCACTACGGCAAGCTGGTCGTGATCACGACATCGGGATCGCAAGGGGAACGGCAGATCCAGTTCCTCTGGACCTACCAGCCGTTGGCGGGCTACATCCGGTTCTGATCGCGCGCGCTTGCGCAGCATGGGAGACGCCCGGCGGTTCCCCCCGCCGGGCGTCTTCGCGTCCTCGGTCCGGCGCCGATCAGCGGATCTTCTGCTCCGCGGGCCGCTCGAGCCTCTGGGCGATTCTCTGCAGCATCTCCTCGACCATCGCCTCGAACGAGTAGCGGGGCTTCCAGTCCCACTCCTCGCGGGCGGCGGAGTCGTCGAGGCTGTCCGGCCAGGAGTCGGCGATCTCCTGCCGGACCGGATCGACCTTGTAGTCGATCGTGAAGTCGGGAATGTGCTTGCAGATCTCCTCGGCGATCTGCGCAGGGGTGAAGCTGAACGCGGTGACGTTGAAGGCGTTCCGGTGCACCAGACGTGCCGGATCCGCCTCCATCAGATCGATCATCGCCGAGATCGCGTCGGGCATGTACATCATGTCGAGGGAGCTGTCCTCGCGGAGATAGCAGGTGTACCTCTTGTGGCGCAGCGCCTCGAAGAAGATCTCGACGGCGTAGTCCGTCGTCCCCCCGCCCGGCTCGGTCTCATAGGAGATCAGCCCCGGGAACCGCACCCCGCGCGTGTCGGTTCGAAAGCGCCGGTTGTAATAGTCGCAGAGCAGCTCGCCGGCGACCTTGGTGACACCGTACATCGTCGTGGGCCGCTGCACCGTGTCCTGCGGGGTCTTCTCCTTCGGGGTGGAGGGCCCGAACGCCCCGATCGAGCTGGGCACGAAGAGGGCGCAGTGATACTGGCGGGCCGCCTCGAGCATGTTGTAGAGACCGACCATGTTGACCTGCCACGCCTGGTTCGGCTTCGCTTCGCCGACGGCGGAAAGGATCGCCGCCAGATGGAAGATCGTGTCGACGCCGTGGATCTGCATCACACGTGTGATGTGGTGTGGATCGACGCAGTCGAGGAACTCGAACGGACCCCCGTCACGTAGCTGCTCGTTCGCCGGCATGCGGATGTCGGTGGCGATGACGTTCTCTCTTCCGTAGCGGTCCCGCAGCGTCGTCGTCAGCTCCGAGCCGATCTGCCCGCAGGCGCCGGTGACCAAGATCCTCTTCATCCTACCCCCCGCGTTGTGCGTCACGGACGATCTCCCGCCCCTTCGCGGGGCGGCGGCTCGATGATACCCTCTCCCCGCAGGTCTTCGGAAGCGATCTCGCCGAGCCGGGAGTGCGGCACGCGAACGGACATCCGATGCGTTTCCCCGCGCAGCTCCGCGGGGGGAATCCCGTAGGGACGCGTGACGTCGAAGCCCGTGTCCAGCTGGAAGGATCCTGACCGATCATCCAACGTCACGGGCAGCCACATCGCGGCGCGCTCCGAGACCCTCTCCGCCTCGGACCACTCGAACGTGGCATGGGGGACCCGTGTGAATGGCGAATCGACTGACCCGTCGGTGTCGGACCCGCCGGTCGCGGGAGCGACGATGGAGAGGACCGCGACGAGCGTGAGGCAGGCTGGATCCCGCGAGTGCCCGTCAGGGCCCTGTCCTCCTCAAGCCTCCCGCAGAAGCGCGATCTGTCCCGCGTGGTAGAGGTTGTGTTGGATCAGCCCATGAACGGTCACGTAGATCGAGGAGAACCCGGGAGCGACCGGTGCGTCGAGCGTCTTCGGGTCGATCTTGGCAATCCGATCCAGAAGAGACTTGTGCACTCGCTCGAGGCGAGAGACCGCGGCCTTCCATTCCTTGTCGCCCGTGTTCTCCGGCATTGGCGGCCAGTCCTCCTCGGGTCCGAGGGTTCGCCCCTCCCCCTCCAACCGCGAAACGACCAGCTCGGTGTTGGAGGTGACATGAAGGAGGATCTCCCAGATCGTGTGGCGATGCCCGAGCGGCCGGGCGGAAGCCGTGCCCGGCGAGACTTCGGACAGCAGACGCTTCAACGGCGGTCCATGCCAGGCTTGTCCATCGAACGCGCGCGCGATCTGGTCCCGGATTCGATCGATCTCCGTCATGGGATCCTCCTCGTGCGTGGTGGCCGTCGCCTGTTACAATCGGCGTGGTGGAAACCAACATCAGGGGGTAACGACATGCGACGCAACCTAGGATTCTATGCTTGGATCATCGTTCTGCTCATCTTTGTTCTTCCCGCTTCCGCGAGCGACCGGGAGGCAAAGACGGTCCTCGACCACCAACCCGATGGAGCGATGGAGGTTCGAACCGCAGGCGCCGCTCCGAACGGACCCACCGAGGAGAATCCGGCCGGAGCTGCCGCCACTCGGGAGGGAGAGCTTCTCTGGCAGAACACCTACGAGGACGCCATTTATCAGACCACGTCGATCGCCGGCGGGGTTGAGAAGATCTTCGCGGGAACCTACCTGAACGTGCCGAGACAGGCCGAGCTCGTTCCGATCGAGGGCGACGGGACGCCGGATTGGACCTACGACGGAACGCAAGTCTACACGGCCGCCTCGCGAGACGGGTCGGTCCTGGCATCGGTCGACTACGAGTCGTCCCCCCTCGAGGTGACGGTCCGTGCCTGGGATCCCTCGAGCGATGTTCCTCTCTGGTCGCAAGTGATCTCTCCGGCCAGCCCGGGCTCGTACCGCACCATCGCCGTCTCCGCCGACGGGTCGACGATCGCCGTTCTGGTCTCGATGCAGGCGGGGAGCCCCGAAGCGCGGCTCTACCTGTTCGACCCAGCCGACGGCAGCGATCTCGGGATCTACGATGGCCCGGCCGGCTTCGCCCGGAACTTGTCGATCACCGACGACGGCCGCTTCATCGCCTTCATCGGCCTCTCGACCGCCTACGTCGTCGATCGGGACGCCGGCACGATCCGCTGGTTCGGAAGCATGGGCGCGACGAACGATCCGATCGCGATTTCCGCGAACGGGCAGTACCTGGCCTACGGCTGGTCCAGCCTCACGGTGCGGGAGTGGGACGGATCGGCCTACGCACCCCTGTGGAGCCAGGGAGGATCGGGATTCTACCTCAAGTCGGTCGCGTTCAGCGGAGACGGAGATACGTTCGCGACCGGCTGGTACAAGAGCACATTCACGCAAAACAGATTCCAGCTCTTCGACATGCCGTCGAGCACTCCGCTCTGGACCTTCCTGACCCAGGAGGCGAGCGGGGATTACCAGGAGATCCCGAGCGACCTCGTCCTGACGCCCGATGGGAGCCATCTGCTCGCGGGGAGCTGGGGCGATCAGAACAACCTCAACCCGGAGATCCACCTCTTCTCCCGAGAGAGCGCCGTCCCCCTCTTCACGGTCGACACGCCGGGATCGGTGTTCGACGTCGATCTCGTCGCCGACGGGCCATGCGATCTGTACCTCACTGCATGCGGGAAGCGGGTCCACTCGAACGAGCAGGGTCGCGGCGGCCACCTCTTCTCAGCCCATTACGGATGCCCCGCCGGGATCGACGAGGCGCCGGCAACGGCTTCGGCCGTCCGGTTCTCGGTCCTGCCGAACCCGTTGCATCCGGACCAAGGAATCCGTTTCGCGCTGCAACGGGCCGGATGGGCCTCGCTCGCCGTCTATGCGCCGGACGGCTCCCGCCTGCGCACGATCGGCTCCGGGCAGTATGAGGCGGGGATCCACTCGCTCCGATGGGACGGCCGCACCGCTGCCGGCCGTCCGGCGCCCGAAGGGGTGTACTTCATGCGGATCGAATCGGAGAACGGGATCGCGCGGGGTCGGACGGTCTTGATCCGTTGATCCGCTGATCCGTCAACCCGTCACTGATCGGCGCGGCCGCCTGGATCCCGCGCCGATCAGAACGCCGACGAACCCGAGGATCGGGTTCGCAAGTGTGATCCAGTCGGGCTGTCGCGCCTGGTTCATCGCATCGAACATGCCGATGTCCCCGGTGCGCGGCCCGGGATCTTCATACGGAGCCGACAGCTGGAACGCCGCCATGCCCAGTCCGAGGATCAGGACGAACAAGGCCAGTGCGAGAGGCCCGCGCGAGTGCGGTGCGATCCTGCGAGCGACGAACCCACCAAGGATCGCGGCGAGAAACGAAACGACCAGGGTCACGGCAATCCAGAAGCCGCTCGTCTCGAACGACCTCGCCTGAAAGGCCCGGTCCGGTCCGAGCGCAGCGAAGGCGATCGCGAACAACACGAACACGACGACGAAAATGACCACGTATCCGACCACGACTGCGGCGACGTTTCGAAGCATCGATCTCCTCCTTTGCTCCCGAAGATCAGCCGTGCGGCACCCGGCGGGACAGAAACAGCAAAAGCATTCCGATCACGACGTTGAATCCGGAAACGGCGAAGGCGAACGAGAGGTTCCCTTCCACGAGACCGAAGACGATCCAGAGGACCGCGACTCCGATGAAGGCGATTCCGAGCGAGCGAAACAGCGTCCGTGCCTGGATTCTCATGACGATCCCGCCTCACTCCTCCGCGATGCGCATGCAGGTCCCCTCCGCCTCGACGTACGGCTCGCCTCTCTCGTCCCGAACGACCGCCTCGAGCCGAGCCGTACGACTCTTCTCGGATACGATCCGTGCTTCCGCCAACAGAACACCGGAGGTCGGAACCGGCCGGCGGTAGCGGATCGACAGGTTGGCGGTCACGGCCGGCTTGCCGTCCAGCCACATCCTCTGCGCCATCGCCTCGTCGAGCAGAGCCGCCAGGATCCCCCCATGGACGACCCCGACCCATCCCTGATGATGCCGGGCCGGCTCGAATCGCGTGCGCGCGGCGCCGTCCGGATCCAGGGTCCAGGTCGTGTGGAGCCCATGCGGGTTCTCCCGCCCGCAGACGAAGCAGTACCGGTCGTCCCTGGGCGGAACGTGTCGCTCGTTGTCGGATCGATCCAAGCCTCGCCCCTCCTCGCGGCCGGCGGATCCCGCGGATCCGTGGGACCTCATCCTAAGCCGTTGCGGGCGCGTGGATCCAGAGCCGGATCGGATGCTTCGGAAGCGATTTCGGCTTATCATCGCCCCATGTCGGATGCGCCCCCAGAACCGGTCGATCCGGATCGCCACCTCTCGATCGCCGACGGGCCCGAGGTCGAGATCCGGGTCAAGGGGTCCCGATTCCTCGGTCGGGCCCTGGCGACCGGGACCGAGGAGGAGGCGCTCGGTCGGCTCGCCCGGATCCGCCGACGCCTTCACGACGCGACGCACCACTGCTGGGCGTTTCGGGTCGGATCTCCCGGGGAGTGCCGGGAACGGTTCGACGATGACGGCGAGCCTTCGGGATCGGCCGGCCCGCCGATCCTCGGCGTGATCCATCGGGAGGATCGGTTCGATACCCTGATCGTCGTGACCCGGTGGTTCGGCGGAACGAAGCTCGGCGTCGGTGGACTCGCCCGCGCTTACGCGGATTGCGCGCGGGAAGCGCTCGGTGCCGCCCCGGCGCGGACCATCTGGCGGACGACGACGCTCCAGGTCGACTGCGGCTTCGACGACGTCGGAACCGTCGAGGCGACGATCCAGAAGGCCGGGGATGCGATCCGGCGGATCGACCGGCGGTTCGATCCCACGCCGCTCCTCCGGCTCTCCATCCTCCGGAGTCGCGTGGAGCCGATCCGGGCGGCGCTCACGGAGGCGACCGCGGGACGCGCGCGGCTCACCACGCCGCCCCCCCCGAACGACGGAGAGAGCGGAGCCGAGCGATGAGCACGGTACGGACCGGACTCGACCGACTGTCCGATCCGGGGTTCCGTCCCCCCGGAACCGGTCGGATCGGTCTGCTCTGCAACGCCACGACCGTCGACGCCCGGTGGAGGCCGACCGCCGAGGCGATCCACGCTCTCCCCGGGATCCGTCTCGAGCGGATCTTCTCCCCGCAGCACGGGTTCGCCGCGGAAAAGCAGGACAACATGATCGAATCCCGCCACGGGAGCCATCCGTCGCTCGGCATCCCGATCGTGAGCCTGTACGGCGAGCGGCGCACGCCGACCCCGGATCAGCTCGAAGGGCTCGATGCGATCCTGATCGACCTGCCCGACGTCGGGACCCGCGTCTACACGTTCCTCGTCACCGCGTTGCTTCTCCTGCGGGCCGCGCACGCGCAGGGGATCCCGGTCGCCGTGCTCGATCGCCCGAACCCGATCGGCGGCGCGGTCGAAGGGCCGGTGCTCGACGATGCATTCCGGTCGTTCGTGGGGATCGTCGACGTTCCGCTGCGCCACGGTCTGACGGCGGGCGAGTACTGCCTCTACGGATCGTTCCGGCTCGGGCTGATCGACGAGGCCGAGGCGGAGCGGTCGGCCGCCGCGGCCCGGCGGGACGCGCCGTTCACGCGTTGGCTGTCGGTCGTCCGGGCGGCGGGCTGGAGTCGTGCCGATATGTTCGATGCCACGGGTCTACCGTGGACTCCTCCCTCCCCGAACATGCCGGCCCTGGAAACGGCGCTCGTCTACCCCGGCCAGGTGGCGCTGGAAGGGACCAACCTCTCCGAAGGCCGGGGAACCACCCGTCCGTTCGAGCTGTGCGGCGCCCCATTCCTCGACCCTCCGGTGCTTCGCACAGCACTGGAGGCCTCTCAGGAGCGGGGAGAAACGGCGATCGACGGCGCGATCCTCCGCGAGGTCGCTTTCGAGCCGACCTTCCACAAGTTCGCCGGCGAGACGATCCGGGGGTTTCAGATCCACGTGGTCGACCGCGCACGGTTCCGCCCCGTCCGATGCACGACGGCCCTGCTGTCCGCGATCCGTCGCCTGTACCCCGATCGGCTCGTCTGGCGGCCCCCGCCGTACGAATACGAGCAGGATCGAATGCCGATCGACTTGATCTACGGCACCGACAGCGTCCGCCACGGGCTGGACTCCGGCGCCGACTGGCGGGAGATCGAGGGAACTTGGCAGGAAGGCCGGCGCGCCTACCGAGAGCGCGTTCGACCGCACCTCCTGTACGAGAAATCCTGAGATGGATGCGCTCCTCCTCGCCGCCGGATACGGGACCCGCCTGCGCCCCCTGACGAACGCGATCCCGAAGGCTCTTCTCCCGATCAACGGCGTTTGCCTGCTCGACCTCCATCTGGACCGGCTGTTCGATCTCGGGATCGAGCGCGTGGCGGTCAACACGCACCACCTCGCCGGCGCGGTCGAAGAGGCGATCCGCGGCCGTCCGGACGCGGAGCAGATCCTCGCCTGTCGGGAACCGGAAATCCTCGGCACGGGCGGGGCGATCGCCGCGGCCGCACCGGCCCTGGCCGGCGATCCGATCGCCGTCGTCAACAGCGATGCCCTCTTCGCCCCGCCGTTCGAGGAAGCGGCCGCGTTCCACCGGACGGGCCGGTTCTCCGCCACGCTGGTCGTCGTTCCCGGAGGACCGAACCCGAACGTCCGCATCCGGAAGGATCGGGTCCAGGCGATCGATCGGGATCGCCGGGATCCGAACGCCCACACGTTCACCGGCTTCCACTTCGTCTCCCGCGCCGCGGCGGCGCAGATCCCCCTTGGACGGTTCTCGGACGTCCGCGATCTCTATGACCGGCTGATCGCCGAGGAGCGGCTCGGGGCTTTCGTCTGGAACCGCGGTGAGGACGACCCGTTCCTCGACGTCGGAACCCCCCGTGCCTACCTCGAGGCGCACCGGATCTGCG
>WJJW01000294.1 GCA_014729455.1 Candidatus Eiseniibacteriota bacterium | reverse complement strand
TGGTAAAGATAGACCCAGGCCCGCGTTCGCAAGGCCGTTTCGATCAGAGCGTCGTGTTCCGCCGGCCCCGGAATCCGCAGATGCGCGATCGTCGGCAGAAGATCGGACGGAGCGATCAACGTCTCCCCGCCCCCCTCGATCACCAGCCCTTGCATCCCCGGCGCGTGACCGCCGAAGAGCCGGATCTCCAGACCCGGTTGCCGCGTCGTCGCCCCGTCCGATCGGTCCGCGCCGACCGAATCGAGGCCATTCAGTTCTTCACGCCGATAGGGCCCCGCCGGTTCCCCGATCTCGACCGATTCCCGGGCCGCGGCGACGTCGGCGCGCTGGACCTGGATCCGGGCCGCCGGCAGGGCCGGATGGATCCGTCCGGCCCGATCCCGGCGAAAGGCGCCGCCGGCATGGTCCACGTGGAGATGGCTGAGGATCAGCCGATCGATCGTTCCCGGATCGATCCCCGCCTCCCGCAGCGTCTCGTCCAACGGGCGCACGGGGCCGGCCCCGTACCTCCGCATCCGGTCCGCGTCCAGGTCCACCGGGAATCCGGCCTCGAAGAGGATCCGTTCCCCCGGCGCGTCGACGAGCAGGGGCCGGACGACGAGGTCGATCCTCCCCTCCGCGCCCACGCTCCGGAACGGCCCGCTGGGTCGCAGGACGGCGGCCGGTCGAAACGATCCGGCGAGGATCGAGCGTAGGTGGAACCGACCGATGCGCATGCTCGCGTCCCTCCGAATCGAGCGAAACGGATCATCATACGTCCTGGTCGCTTCCTCCCCAAGCGGTGAGTTGACCGGCTCGCGGGGGGCGTCCTACCCTGACCGGAGAGCGTCCGGGACGACGCCCAACGCAGGAGGAATGACGTTGAAACGACACGCTGCCTCGCTTCTGGCGGCCGGCCTGGTTCTCGCCGGCCTCGCCCCGCTCGCCGGCGGTCAGAGCGGCCCGGTCCTGCGCCTCTCCACGCGCGAGGTGGACTTCGGGCGGGTCGACCAGCACCAGCAGGTCCGTGACGAGGTGACGCTCCGCAACGTGGGGGACGCCCCGCTGCGGATCCTCAAGGTCGTAGCGGACTGCGGGTGCGCGGCCGGTACCCCGAGCGACTCGACGGTCCTTCCGGGAGAGGAGGTCGCGATCGGCGTCGCGTTCAGCACCCGCAACTACAAGGGTCCCCAGAAGAAGCGGATCACCCTGGAGACGAACGATCCGGCCGAGCCGAAGGCGGTGATCGACGTCCTCGCCGACGTGCGCCCGTTCGTGCGGCTGGACCGCGAGCGGATCCGATTCCCGACCGTTCGGCACGGCGAGACGCCGACCGAAACGGTCGTGATCGCGGCCGATGAGGAGCACGGACTGGAGATCGTCTCCGTCGCCGGGGCCGAGGAGATCCTGGACTGGTCGGCCAAGCCGGTCGCCTCTCCGGGGGAGGTCGCCTACGAGCTCTCCTTCTCGATCCGTCCCGACGCCCCCCCCGGCAGCTTCCGGGAACGCGTCCGCATCGAGACCGACGGTCCTCCCGTCCCGGGAACGCACGTGATCGTCATGGGGACGGTCACCAGCTACTTCCTCGTGGAAGGAGGCACCCGGATCCGGTTTCCGACCGTGGACGCGGGCCAGAGCGACCAGCTCTCGATCCGCATCACGACCGACGGATCGAAACCGTTTCGTCTCCTGCGGGCCGACTCGAGCTCCCCGCATCTCGTCGGAGAGATCGCCTCGGCAGGCGGAGACGCTTACGTGCTGACGATCACGCTGAAGGAGACGGCCCCCTCCGGGCACTTCCGCGAGACCGTGACGCTACGAACGACCGACCCGCAGCAGAAGGCGATCGAGCTGGAGATCCTCGGTCGGGTCCGGACCTGATCGATCCGATGCGCCGCGCCCTCACCGATCTGCTCCTTCTCGCCGTCGCGGCCGCGATCGTGGCGGCCGCCGCCAACTTCGCGCGGCCCGAGCCGTTCCCGCTGGCGGTCCCGGACGGGTTCTACCACATGGAGTCCGGGGCGAAGCCGATCCGGATGGGGGCGACCCGGCGGCTGTTCGACGCGGGCGACGCCGTGTTCCTGGACGCCCGTTCCGCAGAGGTCTACGTCGGCGGACGGATCGAGGGGGCCCTGAACCTCCCGTTCGACGAGTGGGAGGAGGCGCTGCCGTCCGTGGAGCCCTGGTTCGACCGGCAGCCGGTCGTCGTGTACGCCGGCCGGGGGGAGATCTCTCTCGCCGACGATCTCGGAAGCGTGCTCCGCGACCACGCCCGGGTCGAGAAGCTCTACCTCTACCTCGGCGGCTTCGAGCAATGGCGCGACGCGGGGCTGCCGGTGTCCGACGGCGCGAACCCGATCCCGCCCGAGGAGACCGAATGGTGAGCGGCGGGCGCCTGCTGGGCTGGGTCCTCCGGATCGGTCTCGCCGGGGTCTACCTGTACGCCGCGATCCCGAAGATCCTCGAACCGTGGGAGTTCGCGCGCAGCATCTGGAACTTCCGTCTGCTGCCGCAGCCGATGATCCCTCCGCTCGCCCTGTGGCTCCCCCCGCTGGAGGCGGTCGCCGCGCTCGCCGTCCTGTTCGGGGTCCTCTACCGCGGCGGGCTGGTCGTGCTGGCCGGCCTCTCGGCCGCCTTCGCCGCGGGCGTCGGGTCCGCGATCGCCCGCGGGCTCGACATCGATTGCGGCTGCTTCGGGAAGGCCGCCTCCTCCGAGGCGAACCTTCCGCACCTGCTGTTCAACGTGGCGCTGCTCGCCGCGGCCGTCGTGCTCCTCATCCTCCACGCGCGCAGCGCGCGAACGCCTCGATCGCGCGCTTGAGGCCGGCGTCGTCGACGTCGAGGTGGAGGACCGCACGGATCGCGCGCTCTCCGAACGGAACGACCCGGACTCCTTCCGTCGCCAGCTTCTCGCACCATTCGCCAGGCGAACCGGTCCGCAGCCCGATCACGACGATGTTCGTCTCGACCGAATCGGGATCGAGCGTGAAGGGGGACAACTCCGCGAGCGTCTCGGCCAGCCGGCGGGCCCGCCGGTGGTCGTCGGCCAGCCGGTCCCGGTGGTGCTCGATCGCGTGCAGCGCTCCCGCGGCGAGGATTCCGACCTGGCGCATCCCGCCGCCCAGCCGCTTGCGAACCTGCCGCGCCCGCTCGATCCGGTCCCGCTCGCCGGCGAGCGCGCTTCCGACCGGCGCCCCCAGGCCCTTCGAGAAGCAGACCGACACCGTCTCGCAGAGGGAGGCGTAGGCCGCCTCCGGCGTTTCCGAGGCGATCGCGGCGTTCCAGAGCCGCGCGCCGTCGAGATGCAGCGCCAGGCCCGCCTCCCGCGCCACGCCGGCGGTCCTTTCCATCTCCTCGAGGGGCAGCACGCGGCCGCCCGCCCGATTGTGCGTGTTCTCGAAGCAGAACAGCGTCGTCGGCGGATAGTGGACGTCGCGCGGTCGCAGCGCGGCGCGCAGCCGCTCGGCGTCGACCAGGCCCCGCACCCCCGGGATCGTCCGGATCTGCAGACCGGACAGCGCCGCAGGGGCGCCGGCCTCGTAGAGGTAGATGTGGCTTTCCCCCTCCAGCAGGACCTCGTCCCCCGGCCGCGTGAGGACCGACAAGGCGATCTGGTTCCCCATGGTCCCGCTCGCGACGAAGAGGGCCGCCTCCTTTCCCAGCAGGGCGGCCACCTTCTCCTCCAGCTTCGCGACGGTCGGATCGTCCCGGAACACGTCGTCGCCGACCTCGGCTTCGGCGATCGCGCGACGCATCTCGGGCGTCGGTCGGGTGATGGTGTCGCTGCGTAGATCGATCGGGCCGCTCATGCGTCGTCCTCCTCGTCTTCGTGGTAGAGCGCGCGCAAGCGGTCGCGCAGCATCGCGGCGATCTCGCCTCTGCGCCCGGAGCCGACCACCGCTCCGTTCCAGCGGGTCACGGGGATCACCTCCCAGGAGGTGCTCGTCAGCAGGATCTCCCGCGCCGACTCCAGCGCTTCGGGCCCGGCAGTGTCCTCCGCGACCGCGAGGCCCGCGGCGCGCGCCGCCACGATCACCTTCTGGCGCGTGACGCCGGGGAGGATCCCGACCTCGAGCGAGGGGGTCCGCAGGATCCCGGCAGCGTCGACCCAGAAGAGGTTGCTGTACGCCCCCTCGGCGAGGAGCCCGTCCGGGTTCAGCATCACCCCCTCGGCCGCTCCCTTGCGGACCGCCTCCTGGCGGGCCAGGATGTTGTTGAGCAGGTTGCTCGATTTGATTTCCGGATTGAGGCTCGCCACCCCCGTGCGCGCGACCGAGACCAGCACCGCCGCCACGCCGCGCTCGTACTCCTCGTCCGGCAGCGTGGCGAACGGCTCGATGGTGACGACCCAGGTCGGCGTGAATCCGCTGATCTGATCGCGCCCCCCGGTCCCCCGGGTCACGACGATCCGCATCCGCGAATCCTCGATTCCGTTGCGGCGGAGCAGCTCGCGCATGATCGCGCGGAGGTCGGGGGTCCCCCCCGTGAGATCGAACCCGAGGAGCTCCGCGGAGTGATGCAGCCGCGCCAGATGATCCCGGTAGAAGACCGGCTTCCCGTCCACCGACCGGATCGCCTCGTAGATCGAATCGCCGAAGAGGAACCCGCGATCGAGGACGGAGACCCGTGCTTCCTCCTGTGGAACGTACCCCCCCTGGAGGTAGAAGATCACCGCGACGCCGCCAGGTGGGCCACGGCCGCCTTGATCGGTCGCACCCCGACCGCGGTTCCGGAGACGAATTCCCCTTCCGCGTTTCGGATCTCCACCCGCCCGTTGCCGGCCACCCAGAGGAGCGAATCGACCGGATCCCAGGTCACCCCGAGCGGCGCGGGATGCGGGACGAACCGATCCTCTCGGAGCCGTTCCCCGGACAGATGGACCAGCCCCCCCCGACCCGGATCGGCGACCCACGCGCCTCGCGCGCCGTCGCCGCAGACGTCCACGGGATCGTTCAGCACCTGGAGGCTCGTGCCGGTCGGGATCCCGTAGAGGTCGAACCGGCGCACCCGTCGGCCCTCCCGTTCCAGGAGGAGGATCTCGCCGGCCGACGCGGCCGCCAGGGCGACCGGTCGTTCGAAGCCTTCCATTTCGATCAACCGCTCGTTCTCCTGGTACAGATAGAGGTTCCCGTAGCGGTTGCAGGCCCAGGCCCCGCCGATCGGGGAAGGGAGCAGCGCCTCCACGAACCCCGCGGCGGAGTCGGCCCAGAGGAAGGCCCCGGTGGTGGACCAGCGCTCGACCCGGCCGAGGTCGAACGAGCCGACCCAGACGCTCCCTCCGCCGGCGTCGACCGCGACCGCGCGGGCTCCCGAGAGGGGGTACTCGGCGGACAGCCGGCCGTCCATCTCGAGCCGGTAGACCTTCCCCCCGAGGTAGTCGACCGTCCAGACGCGCCAGGCGGACGTGTCGATCGCGACGTCGAGGAACCAGAGACCGGTCCCGAAGCGCGCCGTCACGTCACGCGCATCCGGCGTGAGGCGGGCCAGACCGCCGCCATCGCTGTCGGCCAACCAGGCCACGGCGGTTCCCGGCGTCGCCGCGTCCCAAGCGGTCACCGGGCGGACTCCGCTGTAGAGCTCCAGCTCGAGACGATACTCGTAGCGGACCCCGTTCTGCGCGCTCCCATCCTCGTACGACCGCTCCGAGGGGTCGAGGCCGCCGGGCGTGAGATCCTTGATCACGTCCTCCCGGTACCGACGCTGGATCCGGACCGCGAGGAGATCCTCGAGGTCGGACAGGTCCCACTCGAGATCGACCCGGCCGCTTCCGGCCTGGGCGTCCAGCACCGTCGGGGTCCCCTCCGTGTCCGGGTTCTTCGGGTCGAACGGGTTGCTCCGCTCGCGGCTCTCGCAACCCGCGAACAGGAGAACCACGCCGGCGATCGGAACGAGGAACCATCGTCCGGTCATCGCTTCCTCCCCTGCGCGCCCCCGCCCCTCTGCTCCGGGAGAATCCAGGCGAGCACCGCCGAAGCGAGGGATACCTCCGCTCCGACCCAGAGGGCCGCCGCCCAGTTGTCGCGTGTTCGGGCCGCGTCGTAGTGCCGTTCGATCTCCTCCGGATCGACGCTGTGGCGGTAGCGGTCGTAGGCCCGATCGGCCGAGTCCTCCACCAGGATCCCGCCGGCGAGAAGCGCGGCGGCGACCCCCGGAAGCACATAGCGTCCCACCTTCCGCCAGAGCGGCCGCTCGCGCGGCGTGTAGGAGGGGATGCGGAGCACCTCCCCCCTCCAGGTCCAGCTCCCACGCGCGCGCAAGGTATCCGTCGGGACCTCCACCGGCCCGCCCGGTGCCAGCAGTTTGAGGCGATCGCCCCCCTCGGGGGAGAGCCGCAGGTCGACCGGCGTCTCTCCGATCCGCGCGCCGTCCCGGAGCAACGGGATCCCGAACGGCTCGGTCCGCACCGTCACCCGCGGCCCGACCCGGAAGTGCACGCTCAGCGTCTCGCGCGCGGCGAGGTGGAGCAGGGTGTCGACCGCGGGGGGCCGATAGAGCGAGTCGTTCCCCTCCACGAGACGCAACACCACCCAACCCTCCGGGAGGGTCGTCCAGACCGGCGTCCGGCCCAGGAGCCGGTCATTCGCCCACGTCGCCATGCCGGACGGCCTGGAGCTGATGAACAGCTCGGCCGCGGCGGCGGGACCGGC
The DNA here is from genome assembly GCA_014729455.1 of Candidatus Eiseniibacteriota bacterium. Lineage (GTDB taxonomy): Bacteria > Eisenbacteria > RBG-16-71-46 > CAIMUX01 > VGJL01 > WJJW01. The sequence goes on along the minus strand of WJJW01000294.1, from coordinate 2,426 downwards.
GAGCAGCCCCGTCCCCAGCGCCAGGACCAGCACGAACCCCGGGATGCGCCGACTCACATCGATTCCTCCAGCGTGTAGACCACGATCCGCCCCCGGTCGTTGATCAGGCCGAGCAGGTCGGGCGTCGTCGCCGGCGGGAGGCTGAGCGGCTCCTGGAACGTCAGGCTCCAGGCGGTCACGCCGCGATCCCGCGTGATGGCGAACACACGCCCCGTCAGCGTCGGGACGATCCACCAGCCCGCCCACGCGCTCGCCCCGGCGGCGATCGTGTCCTGCCTCCGGTCGATCCACTGCCGCTGCAATGACGGGAAGTCGAAGATCTCCACCGCTCCGCCGACCGCAGCGGTGGCGATCTGCCCCATCGCGACCGCCGGAGGACGGATCTGCAGCCGCGCCACCCGGGTGCGGTCCACGAGGATGCCGGTCTCGAGGTCGTGGCGCACGAGCCGCCCCTCGTAGGTCAGGCGGAGGATCAGCGTGTCCGCCCGCACCGGCGGGGACGGATGCGTCCCCTCGACCGGCTCCACCCAGAGGTTTCCGCCTCCCGCGCTCTCGAGACACCACAGCGAGTCGTGCCGGCCCAGCACGACGAGGCTGGATCCGGCCACCGCCAGTCCGGTCAGCGGAACCCGCAGATCGCGGACCCAGCGCGGGCTTCCATCCTCCAGCCGGTGCGCCTCCACGCGATCGCCCGCAGCGACGAAGACGAGGCTCTCGCCGCGCGCGATCCCGACCGGGGTCCGGGGCATCCGCTCGCTCCAGATCTCCCGGCCGTCGGATCGGTCGAGACGGACGATCGCCGGCTCCGGGATCCCGAGCGCGAGCAACAGGTCGTCCGGTCCCGGGGAGACCGGAAGAGCGACGTGGGCCGAAAGCGTCCGTCGCCAGTGCCGGTCCCCGGTGCGGGCGTCGTGGGACTGGATCTTCCGGTCGGTCCCGACCACCCACAGCGTGTCGCCCGAGATCACCGGCGCGACGGCGGGGGCCTTGACGAGGCGATCCTCCCAGAGCGCCCGAGGGACCTGCGCCCCGCCCGAGGAGGCGACGGCGCCGACCAGAACGGCGGCGACGAACCAGGCGAGGCAGCGGCGACGCGGCGGCATCAGTAGTTCCATCCGATGAAGAAGTCCCAGTGGTTGCGATCGCCCAGAGTGCGGAAATCGGTCCGCCGCGCCAGGTCGAGCCGGAGAACGAGGATCCCGCCCAGCCCCATCCGCATGCTCCCTCCGAAGCTCCCCGCCAGCCGTGGGATCGAATCGCCGTCCCACGCGCGGCCGGCGTCGAAGAAGAACGCGCCCTGGATCGACGGGAACTCGAGCGGTCCCATCGGGAGATGGAACATCCACCGCTTCACCAGCGGAAAGCGGACTTCCTGGTTGACGAGCAGGCTCCGTTCCCCTTCGAACGCCCGTCGCTGGTAGCCGCGGAGGCTGAGCGATCCTCCGAGGAAGAACGTCCGCGGGTTCGGTCCCTGGCTGTAGAGCCCCTGAACCCGGATCGCGTACGCGCTGCGGGTGCCGAGGCGGAGGTAGCGGCGATAGTCCCCGATCAAGAGCAGGCTCTCCGACTGGCCCTTCTTGAGGTCGAGGGTCGCCCCGACGGTCAGGTTCATCCGGTGTCCGTCGATCGGACCGGTCGGCAGCCAGAGCGAGGTGTCGTGGATCCAGGCGGCGCTGTGCTGGGCGACCGCCCCCTTGCGCTCGAAGCCGGTCGAGATCCGTTCGGTCTCCGCGTACGCGACCCCGTTGATCAGCTCGACGCGCTGGAACTTGGAGATCGGGTAGATCAGGATCGCCGATGCGCCGGCGCGGCGGTCATGATACGGAAGGCCTTGCTCGTCGAGGTAGTCACCGACGAAATGGAATGCGGAGACTCCGTAGTTCAGCCGACGCGACTGGTTGACGTAGCTGGCGCCCACCGAGAAGTTCCGGACGAAGTCGTCGGTGCTGAACGTGGCGTTGCCGAGCTGCAGGAAGAGCAGGTGGTTGCTCATCATGTCGGCGAGCAACGCCTGCACGCCTTGCCCGCCGCGGAAGTTCGGATCGAGCGCGACCGCCCCCTGCGCGATCTCGAGGGAGAGCCGCGACCGGTAGCGTCCCTCCCGGATCGGGATCCGACCGTCCGCGCCCCTCCAGCTCCAAGGCGGCAGCGAGTCGGCCGGTGCGGCGGCGAGCTTCGTCTTCTCTTCGCGGACCGGCATGGGAACCATGTGGATTCGAAACTGCCCCTGCTTGAAACACGAGAAGTAGAGCTTCGTCCCGTCTGAGGAGATCCGTGGGTCGAGCAGCGCTTCGAGCCCCGAGAGGAGCTTGCCCCCGTTCCCCTCGAGATCGACCGTGTAGATCCCGATGATCCCGTCGCGATCCGAACTGAAGAGGATCTCCCGGCCGTCCGGGCTCCAGGAGGGGCTCCGATCGCGCCAGACC
>WJJW01000037.1 GCA_014729455.1 Candidatus Eiseniibacteriota bacterium | reverse complement strand
CGTAATAATCCGCCCGGATCCGGTTCTCGACCGTCTCGGCGAACTGGATCGATCGGTCCACGCGGTCGCCGCGCAGGTTGAGCAGCGCGAAGGTCGTCTTGCCGTTCGGCGTGCCGAGCGCCAGCTTGTCCCAGATCGTCACGGTCGACTCGAGGTCGTTGGCCGCGAAGATGTTGAGGAACTCGATCGGCCGGCCCTGGTGGGTGATCTCCCAGCGGGTGCAGGCGCCGACATCCGGGATCGCCTTGACCATGCCGCGCAGGGCGACCGCGTCCTCGACGCCGAGGCTGCGCGTGATCTCGAGGACCGTGGCGACGTTCTCCTCCAGCTCCAGGTAGGTGAACCCGAGCATCGCGTCGGTCGGCAGCTTGCCGGCGTCGCCGAAGCGGATCTCCGTCCCGCGGTCCCGCGCCGCCCGCCGGAGCGGACCGGCGTGGCGCGCGTCGCCCACCACGACCACGCCGTTCCGGGGAACCGTCGTGGCCAGCGCGACGGCCACGTCGAAGACCGTCGGCCCCATCACGTCGAGATGATCCGGACGGACGTTCGTGATCACCCCGTGGGTCGACCGCATGATGTGGTCCTCGCAGACCTTCTGCAGGTCGGGCCGGATCGCCATGCACTCCATGACGAGCGCCTGGGCCCCCTCGCGCCGCGCCCGGTCGAGGATTCCGATCTGCTCGCAGATGTTCGGGGTGCCGATCCGGATCACCGGCTCCTCGGTCCCGTCGGCGTGGATGAACCGCGCCTTGGACCCGGTCGTCTTCGCGATCGTCCGCATCCCCGCCTCCCGCAGGGCGGCGGCGAGCAGCCGGGTCACCGACGATTTCCCGCGGCTCCCGTTGACGTGGATCCGGATCGGGATCGCCCGCAGCGCCCGTCGGTGGACCCACGCCTCGTGGGTCCAGACGGCGAGAATGATGGCCAGGAGGACCAGCAGTACGGTCAAGAGACCTCCCCGACATGGAAAGAGAAAGCCATTACAATCCTACACGTTCCGCGGGTCGCCCGCAAAGCGGACCGAATGGACCGCGCGCGCATCGCCTCGTCCGTCCGGTTTCGTAACCTCCTGAATTGCAACAGGATCCGGTCCGAGTATGGTATGATGGTCCCGATCCGAACCGCAGAGCAGGCCGCACAGCATGAAGAGGAGCCGATGACCGTCTCGATCCCGATCCCCTTGCACCGTCTCCTGCCGTATTTCGTCCTCTGGATCGCCCTCGCCACGCCGGCTTCGGCCGCCGGCCCGCGCGGCACGGTGCTGGCCGACTTCGAGTCCGGCAGCGTCGACCTGGTCTCCTACGACGCCGACCAGGACCAGGACCCGAACCAGTGGGAGCTGACCGACGAGAACACCCACGACGGATCGGCCTATTCGCTGCGGATCTGGGGAAACAGCTGGAAGCGCCAGCCGATCGCGCCGTATCCGATCGACGGAGAGACCGTCTTCCGGGTCGCCGCCTACATCGAGGAGATCGGAGAGATGCAGGCGTTCGGGATCGCCAACGGCACCGACGTGCTGCTCTACACCTTCGCCGGCACGCAGCTTCCGACGAGCGAGGTCTGGGAGGTCGAGTACCAGGGGGCATTCCCGGTTCACGAGTGGCAGATCTACGAGCTGCCGGTCGGCCGGGACTGGTTCCACCGCTTCGGCTACTACCCGGACGTGACCGACCTGGTCTACATCAACGACCACGACGAGGTCCCGGAGGGGATCACGCTCTTCGACGACGTGATCGACGTGACCGAGGATCTGCCCGTCGCCCCGCTCGCCGAGATCCTCGTCGGCCGGCAGGAGGTCGAGCGGATCGCCGCGTCGCTGTTCCGGGTCGGCGTGCAGTTCCAGGCAGAGGTCTACGATCCCGACAGCGACGCGTTCACCTTCGCGTGGGACTTCGGCGACAGCACCTTCTCCGACGAGGAGGCCCCGTTCCACGAGTTCCTCGTCGAGGCGGACCACACCTACACCGTCACGCTGGGGGCGCGCGACGAGCTGGGCCTCTGGGGACGCGACAGCGCGCAGGTGACCGTCGAGCCGGGCGAGCCGGAGGGGCCGTCGACGATGAACATCGCCGGCGACGTGATGCTGGCGCGCCGCTACGAGCAGCCCGGCGGGGTGATCTACGAGGAGGGGGTCGAGGCGGTCTTCACGCCGACGAAGCCGATCTACGGCGATGCGGCCGACGTCACGATCTGCAACCTCGAGTCGCCGCTGACCGACGAGGGGGAGCCGCACCCGACGAAGTCGTACATCTTCCGCGGCAGCCCCGAGAACGTCGCCGGCCTGGTGTTCGCCGAGATCGACGTCGTCTCGCTCGGCAACAACCACATCATCGACTTCGGCCAGCGCGGGATGGAGGAGACGCAGGAGGTCCTCGACGCCGCCGAGATCCGCTGGTCCGGCGCGGGCGACAATGAGTACTTCGCCAACCAGGCGACGATCTGGACCGAGAACGGGGTCGCGCTCGGATTCCTCGGCCAGTGCAACCGGACCGGGCGGGAGTGGAACTACCAGCCGTTCCTCGACGCGGCTGCGAACAAGCCGGGCTTCTCGTACCACGTCGAGCCGAACCTGACCGGTGCGATCGGCGGGATCCGCGAGGTGGTCGACCTGGTCGTGCTGCAGGTCCACTCCGGCAGCGAGTACGCGACCGACCCGGGCGCGGCGTTCGGGATCCCGAAGCAGGAGCCGCCGTACGATGCGGTCGGCCCGAGCCCGCAGATGATGGACTTCACGTTTCCGACGCGGCCGTCGCTGTCGGATCGGGAGTTGCGGTGGCGGGCGGTCGACGCCGGCGCCGACCTGGTGATCTGCCACCATCCGCACGTGCTGCAGGGGTTCGAGGTCTACAACGGCGTGCTGATCGCCCACAGCATGGGCAACTTCGCCTTCGACCAGACCTTCGTGGAGACGTTCCCGTCGATGATCCTGTCGACGGAGTTCGACAAGACCGGCTTCCGGTCGTACACCTACCGTCCCGTGTTCATCGACGAGATGGTCCCGCAGCCGGCGAGCGGCCGGCTCGGCCGCGAGATCCTCGATCGGGTCGCCGACTACTCGCGCGAGCTGGCGACCGTGGTGACCGTCAACCCGTACGCGATGACGGGCACGATCTGGACCGATCCGGAGGCGGTCCCGTGGCAGGAGGCGGTCGAGGAGCGGACGGTCGCGGCGGAGGAGCGAGATGGCGCGTGGATCACCGCGCCGATCCCGCGCGATGCCGACGGGACGCTCTCCGGGATCGTCTCGATCGACCCGCCCGGCGCGGAGGTGCGGGTCGGCCGTGAGATCCTCTGGCACGGCGACTTCGAGGCGGAAGGGGCGACCCTGTGGCGGCTGAACAGCCCGGACGAGGAGTACGACGACACGGTGTATCGCCAGGGGCGCCGATCGTTGCGCCAGCACCGCGATCCGCAGAACCATGGGCCGGTGACGACCGATCTGGAGGGATCCCCTCCGATTCTCGGGGGGACGGATTTCTCGGTGAGCGGATGGATCCGCACGGAGAACGCGCGCGAGGTCGGGATCACCGCTCGGTTCTACGAGGGCCGCTACGGTGGGTTCGTCGAGGAGTTCGAGGCGGGGGAGCTGCTCGACGGGACCAACGACTGGACGTTCGTCTGGAACGACGCGACGGTACTGGAGGAGGCGAACTACTTCAACGTGGTCTGCCACGGCGAGCGCCCGCAGGACGGAGACGCGTACCAGTGGTTCGACGAGGTGCGGCTGGTCGAGTGGGAGCCGTGGGCGCCGGCCGAGACGCCGATCGACGTGCCGTATCCGAACAACCTGCGCTTCCTGCAGGTGCGGGTGCCGGACGCGGCCGACTCGGTGCGGATCGTCTGGACCGAGCAGGTGCCGGAGGGCTTGCCGGTGGCGGCGCCGGAGGAGGCGGGGGACGAGCCGGCCCTGGCGGCAGGCTTCACGTCGGTCTGGCCGAACCCCTTCCGATCCGAAGTCGGGATCGCGTATCGTCTCCCGCGTGCTGGACAGGTCCGGCTGGAGGTGTTCGATCTCGGCGGACGCCGCGTGGCGCTCCTGGAGGATCGGGTCCGCTCCGCCGGCCGCCACCAGGCTACGTGGGAACCGGACGGCCTCGCCGCCGGGCTGTACTTCTGCCGGCTGCAGGTGGGGGAGGAGACCACGACCCGGAAGGTCCTGCACCTGAAGTGATCCGACGCTCGAACGGAAAGGAAGCCTCGATGGATCGCAGCGTTCCGCTCCGGACGGCCGCCGTCGTGCTCGTCGCGCTCGCGCTCTGCGCCGGCTGCGCCGATCGCAAGGAGACGCCGGTCGTCACCGCCGACTCGACGTTCGTCTATCCCCCCAAGCGCCCCGGGGACGTGGGGGCGACGATCACCTTCGCGGAGAAGTCGTCCGTGAGCCGGGTGACGGGCAAGCGCCGCGGCGTGTCCCGGTCGTTCGACATGGGGCCGGGCGCGAAGGTCTGGGCGTTCGTCGATCTCGAGAACGTGTTCGCCCGCGGCGACGACTCGCTCCACTTCCACGTCGTCTGGATCCGCCACGACGGACGCGACGAGTTCAAGAAGAAGGTCTCCTACCTCCCGAGCGAAGAGGACACGACGCTGAAGAGTGCGATCTCGATCCCGCCAGGCCGGCGGGATCCGGGGGAGTACGGCCTGCAGGTCTACCTCTACCGCGAGCTGATCGCGGAGAAGCGGTTCACGCTGCGCGGCGAGGGGAAGGCCGAGGAGGATAGGGATTTCGAAGGGGTGACGTTGTAGGAAGGGGCGAGGCGCTTACGGAGCTTCGTCGCCCTTGCTTCCGTTCACCGCCACGGGTGCGTCTTCGTCGAGTCCCGCGCTGCCGGTCAGTCCGCTCGCGACGTCCACCATGGAAAGCGGAACGATCGGCACCCGGATCGATCTCATGAGAAGACAGAACGGGCCGAAGACGAGAGCGGAATCGAACACGGCGGCGGACCCGGCCAGAGTCTGACCGTGAGGCTGACCCCGCGCCACACCTGGCGCTCGAGGCGGTCGCGCCCGACCGGGGCCGGCCGCCGCAGTCCGAGGCGAAGCAACGCCATGAAAGTCCGATGATTACGTCGGGGGCCTTCGACGGATGCACAGTGGGCGGGTCGTGGGCGGCCCTCCTTTGTGAATTCTGGCGCAACTGGCCCCGGGGCCAGTTGCGCCAGAATTCACAAAGGAGGGCCGCCCACGACCCGCCCACTG
>WJJW01000293.1 GCA_014729455.1 Candidatus Eiseniibacteriota bacterium | reverse complement strand
TTCCAGCGCCAGTCGGTCGGCTGGCGATGGAAGGGGCAGGTGGGGTTGGGGCAATGCGGCGGATTGAACGGACGAGAACGCTTGGGCATGGCCAGCAGGCCATGCACGAGTCAGGCCAGCTGCAATCTTCGAAACACAATCTGAACCAAGCACCCCCTGCGGGGTTTGCGGTACAGAACCGGTTTCCGCACAGCCCCGCGGGGCCTAGGCTGAGGGGCGAGGGAGGGAATCAAGATGAGATCTGCCCGGGTCTTCCTGCTGGGCCTCCTGGTGCTGCTGCCGGCTCTTCTGGCGGCGAGCGGGTGCGACGACGATCCCGTGGAACCGATCGATCGCGAGGCTCCCTCGGTGCCGCGGGGGCTCTTCAGCGTCACCGGCGACGAGGAGGTCGAGCTGTTCTGGTACGCCAACCAGGAGTACGACCTCAGAGGCTACCGGATCTACCGGACCGACGAGCCCGATGGCTACTACGACCGGATCATCGAGATCTCGGCCCGCCGCAACGTCTACCAGGAATCCTACGTCGATCGCGGCTTGCGAAACGGCCGGACCTACTACTACGCCGTCAGCGCGGTGGATTACTCCGGCAACGAGAGCGACCTGAGCTGGGAAGACGTATTCGACACGCCTCGTCCGGAAGGGCGGTCGGTTCGACTGCGCAACTACTATGACACCGCCCGCGACTGCGCCTACGACTTCTCGGCGGAGCGGGTCACCGACTTCGACGTCCTCGCGGCCGACATCGCCTATACCTGGGACGAGGAGAACGGCGGCTGGATGATCGGCCTCGACGAGCCCGATCCCGACAATCCGGATCGAGCCATCTACACCGAGCTGCAGGACGTCGGCTTCGGAGAGATGGACGACATCACCTGGGCGCCGCCGGACGGATGGTCGGCCCTCGCCGCGGTCCCGGTGACCGAGGGACACGTCTACGTCGCCTGGACCCGCGACGATCACTACGCGAAATTCCGGGTCGTTCGGGTCTCTCCCGGCGAGGTCGAGTTCGACTGGGCCTACCAGACCGCGCGCGGAAACCAGGAGCTGTCGATCCCGGGCGAGATCCAGCCGTCGGATCCGGACGGTCCGGAGCGGCCGACCCATCCGCGACGGACCGGTCCGACGAGGATCGCCCGCGGCGGGGAGGCGGGGCGTTGACCGCGCCGCGATCCATTTCGTACGATCGGGAGCTGCATGCCGAAGCTCGATCTGACCGTCCCGCCGCCGATGGAGCGGCGCCGGCCGAAAGGAGACCGATGAAGCGCCTCCGCCGTCCCTCCCTCCTTCTCCTGATGCTGCTCGTCGCCGGCCTCCCCGCCGCGGAGGCGGATCCGGTCGGCCTCTCGTTTTTGAAGATCGGGGCGGGGGCCGAGTCGGTGGCGATGGCCGACGCGGTCGTCTCGAACGTCGACGGCCCGACGGCGGCCTACTGGAACCCGGGAGCGCTCGGGTTCCTGCCGGGCTTCCAGGCCGGGGCGGCGCACAACGAGAGCTTCCAGTCGGTCCGCCAGGAGTTCGCCGGCATCACGCGCAGCTTCGGTCCCATCGGCGCCGGCCTCTCCTTCGTCGGAACCTGGACCGACAACCTCGACGCCTACGACGACGCGGCGAATTACCTCGGCGAGTTCGCCTACTACGGCATCTCGCTCGCCGCCAGCGGCGGATACCGGATCAACGACACGTGGGGCGCGGGGCTCTCGGTGAAGTACCTCCAGGAAGTGATCGACGAGTTCGACGCGACCGGCGTCGCGTTCGACTTCGGGGTCCAGGGCCGCCGGCTGTTCGATCGCTTCGACGTCGGGCTCGCCGTCCTGCACGTCGGGCCGTCGATGGAGTACGTCGACGATCCCTTCGATCTTCCCCTCACGGTCCAGGGGGGCGTGACGATGCATATCCCGCTCGCCTCGGTCCGGTCCGAGGGGCTTCTCGCCGCCGAGGTCCGCAAGGTCCGCGGAGAGGACGCCGGCCTGCAGCTCGGCGCCGAATACCGGATCCAGCAGATGGCCAGCCTCCGGATCGGTTACCGCAGCGGACTCGACACGGAGGATGTCAGCTTCGGGATCGGATTGCGCAAGGGATCGATCCGCGGCGACTACGCCTACGTCCCGTTCGGAGAGGACCTCGGTTCGCAGCACCGGATCGGGCTCACGGTCCGTCGATGATCTCCCGGCGGATCCGCTCCGGCGGTCCGTCCTCCCTCCAGCGGTAGAGCGTGAAGCGCCCGTTCTCCAGGACGAGGTAGGTGAACTGCTCCAGCCAGTCGCCGATCACCAGGAACTCCCCCTCGGCCAGGCCGAGGTGGACCGGCTCGTGGATGTGCCCGATCACGACGCCGTCGTGTCCCGCGGCGAGCTTCGGCCGGGCGATGTCGCGCACGAGCTTCGGCAGGATCACCTCGCGCGGCTCGGTGTGGCGCCGGCTCGTCGCCGAGACGCGGTAGCCGAGCGGGATCCCGAGATCGGGATGGATCGAGCGGTAGAGGGCGATGCAGACGCGGTTGCGCAGGACCTTCTTCAGGATCCGGTAGCCGAGATCCCCCTTCCCGAGTCCATCGCCGTGCGCGACGAAGAGACGGCGGTCCTGCATCGTGAGCGTTTGCGGAGTGTCGGAGACCGACAGGCCGAGCTCGTCGCGGAGGTAGGTTCCCGCCCAGAAGTCGTGGTTGCCGCCGAAGTAGAGGGTCGGCACGCCGGAACGGACGATGTCGGAAAGGGCGCGGCAGACTCCGAAGTGTCCCTTCGGGATCGCATGGCGGTACTCGAACCAGAAATCGAAGAGATCCCCGACGACGAGCAGGCCGCCGATCCGACCCGGCAGCGTCTCCAGGAACCGGATCAGCCAGCGCGTCCGCTCCGGCGGTCCGACCGGCGCACCGAGGTGCGCATCGCTGACGAAGACGACGGGACCGGGCCGCGGGCGGAAGGTCGATTCCATGGGGGCGAGTCTAGCGGAGCGGTTCCGGCCCGCCCAGCCGCGAACGACGGGTGTGCTACGCTCGGCGGTCCGGCGGGGAGAAACCGGAGCGCGAGGAGGTGGAGATGGGGGACGAGGAGAGCTTTTCCGATTCGGTGAGCCGCCAGGCCCGTGAGTGGGCGAGGCAGGCCGGATCCGCGACGGAACGGGCGGCGCGCGTGGGTCGATTGCAGCTCGACCTGCTCGGCCTGCGCCGCGAGATGCAGCAGGAGATGCGTGCCCTCGGGGAGCGGGTCTTCGAGCTGTTCCGGGACGGAGGCGCCAAGCCGCTCGAGGAGGATCCGATCGCCGGCCCGATGCTGCGAAGGCTCGAGCGGCTCGAGGGGGAAAAGCTCCTCCGCCGGGCCCAGATCGAGCGGGCGCGCGAGGGGAGCGATCCCGAGGAGGTGGACTGAACGGCAGGGAGATCATCGCCGCGTTCGCCGACGCGGTCCGCGGGGCGTTGTGGACCGTTCTGATCCTCGTGATCGGGACCGTTCTCGGGATCGGGCTCGTCCGCGTGGCCGAACGGAACGGAACGCCGGGCCGTGAGATGGCGGCGGCGCGGCTCGACCAGCCGGCCTTCGGCCCGATCGTCGAGCGGAGCCTTCCCGCGGTCGTCTCGATCGACGTCGAGCGGCGGTTCCGGCACCGGGACCTCGGCCTCGACGAGGAGTCGTGGGAGGAGCTCGATCCCCGGGTCCGGGACCAGGAGCTCGAGATCCCGGCGACCGGCAGCGGCTTCGTCATCGATCCGGCCGGAATGATCCTC
>WJJW01000292.1 GCA_014729455.1 Candidatus Eiseniibacteriota bacterium | reverse complement strand
GACGGCGGACGCGCCCCGCCGGCAGGAGCGTGGCGCCGGGCCAAAGGAGAGGCTCAGAGGGCGGGATCCTCCGCCGGACGCTCGATCCGCCAGACCCACTCCCCCTCCGGGCTCCGGTCGAGAAAGACCGACTCGCCGGCGCCGATCTCTCCGGCGAGCAGCCGGCGCGCGAGCGGGTTCTGCACCTCCCGCTGGATCGTCCGCTTCAGCGGCCGCGCGCCGAAATCGGGATCGAACCCCATCTCACCCAGAGCGCGCTTCGCCGAATCGGAGACCCGGAGAAGGACGTGGCGCTCGTCGAGCCGCGACTGGATCTCGGCGAGCTGCAGATCGACGATCCGCAGGATCTCCTCCGCCCCGAGCGAGTGGAAGAGGACGATCTCGTCGATCCGGTTGAGCAGCTCCGGACGGAAATGGGACCGCAGCAGCCCGAGGATCTCCGCCCGCAGCGCGGCCGGGTCCTCTCCCCGCGCGGCCATGATCCGCTCCGTGCCGAGGTTCGAGGTGAAGATCACGATCGTGTTCGTGAAATTGACCGTGCGTCCCTGGCTGTCGGTCAGACGGCCGTCGTCGAGCATCTGCAGGAAGATGTGGAAGACCTCGGGGTGCGCCTTTTCGATCTCGTCGAAGAGCAGGACGGAGTACGGGCGCCGGCGGACCGCCTCGGTCAGCGCCCCCCCTTCCTCGTAGCCGACGTAGCCGGGCGGAGCCCCGATCAGCCGCGCCACCGCGTGGCGCTCTCCGTACTCCGACATGTCGATCCGGATCATGGCGCCTTCGTCGTCGAACAGGAACGAGGCGAGCGTCTTGGCGAGCTCGGTCTTGCCGACGCCCGTGGGACCGAGGAAGAGGAAGCTGCCGATCGGACGGTTCGGCTCGGCAAGACCGGCCCGGCCCCGCCGCACCGCGTCGGAAACGATCCGGATCGCTTCGTCCTGCCCGACGACGCGTTCGCCGAGGACCTCCTCCATCCGCAGCAGCTTCTCGACCTCCCCCTCGAGCATCTTGCTCACGGGGATCCCGGTCCACCGGGAAACGACCTGGGCGATCTCCTCGGGCTCCACCTCCTCCTTGAGCATCCGGCTCTCCGCCTGCAGCTCCGCCAACTTGCGCTCCGCCTCCTCCAGCCGGCTCTGCAGATCGTGACGTTGCCCGTACCGGAGCTCCGCGACCCGCTCGAGGTTGCCCTCCCGCTCGGCGATCTCCTCTTCGGATCGCAGGGCATCCAGCCGCGTGCGGATCTCGTGGATCGCCCCCACGACCTCCTTCTCCCGTCGCCACCGGTCCTTCATCTGCGTCGCCCGGCCCCGGAGGTCTTCGAGCTCCGCCTCCACGCCGTCGAGCCGCTCCTTGCTCGCCCGGTCTCCTTCGCGGCGCAGGCCCTCCCGTTCGACCTCGAGGCGACGCATCCGCCGGTCGAGCTCGTCGACCTCGGCCGGCATCGAGTCCAGGTCGATCCGTAGCGCGGCCGCCGCCTCGTCGACCAGATCGATCGCCTTGTCCGGCAGGAACCGGTCGGTCACGTACCGCTCCGACAGCGTCGCGGCGGCGACGAGCGCCGCATCCTGGATCCGGACGCCGTGGTGCACCTCGTAGCGCTCCTTCAGTCCCCGGAGGATCGCGATCGTGTCGGCGACGTTCGGTTCACCGACCAGCACCGGCTGGAACCGTCGCTCCAGCGCGGCGTCCTTCTCGATGTGCTTGCGGTACTCGTCGAGAGTGGTGGCGCCGACGCAGCGCAGGTCTCCGCGCGCGAGCGCGGGCTTGAGCAGATTCGAGGCGTCGACCGCGCCTTCGGCGGCGCCGGCCCCGACGAGCGTATGCAGCTCGTCGATGAACAGGACGACCTCTCCCTGCCGTTCCTTCACCTCCCGCAGGAGCGCCTTCATCCGCTCCTCGAACTCCCCGCGGAACTTCGTCCCCGCGACGAGGCTGCCGAGGTCGAGCGCCAGGATCCTCCGATTGCGGAGGCTCTCCGGGACGTCGCCGCCGACGACCCTCCGCGCGAGCCCCTCCACGATGGCGGTCTTCCCGACCCCGGGCTCGCCGATCAGAACCGGATTGTTCTTCCGCCTCCGGCTGAGGACCTGCAGGACGCGCCGGATCTCGACGTCCCGGCCGATGACGGGGTCCAGCTCCCCCTTGCGCGCCGACTCGGTGAGGTCGCGGGTGTAGCGGGCCAGCGCCTCGTACTTCTCCTCGGGGTTCTGGTCGGCGACGCGGGCGCCGCCCCGGATCTCCGACAACGCACGGAGGACCGTTTCCGGCGTGGCGCCCGCCTTCTTCAGGGCGCGCGAGACGGCACCGCCGTCCCGGACCATCGCGAGGAGCAGATGCTCGGTGGAGACGTAGTCGTCCTTCATCTGCTCGCGCTCCTCGTCGGCGGATTCGAGGAGCTTGCGCAGGTCGTCGTCGATGTAGAGAGAGGCCGCCCCCTGGACCCGCGGGATCTTCTCCAGCGTCTTCTCGACCTCGGCGGCGACCGCGGACCGATCGGCGCCGACCTTCTCCAGAAGGCGGGGGACCAGCCCCTCGGGATCCTCCAGCAGGGCGTGCAGGAGATGCTCCGGCGCGAGCCGCTGGTGGTCGCGGCTCCGTGCGAAACGCTGGGCCTGCTCGAGCGCCTCCGCCGCTTTCACGGTCAGACGATCCGCCTGGAACGCAGCCATCCTCGATCCTCCCTATCGCGCGCGGGCCATCTTCTCCAGCCG
>WJJW01000291.1 GCA_014729455.1 Candidatus Eiseniibacteriota bacterium | reverse complement strand
TCGCAGCGGACGATCTCGACCGAGGACTCGGGCGAGGTGTGGTCGTAGTAGTGCCAGACCCCGTCGCGCGCATCCACGTCGCAGGTACCGTCGAACCAGAGGAAGCGATCGAATCCGTTCTGGGTGCCGCTGACCCGCATGGTCCATTGCACCACGGTCGGGTTGATCACCTCCCCGGTCAGCTCGGCCGTCCAGGCGTTGGCTCCCGAACCACCCGAGGCCGTCCAGCGCCAGGTCTGGTCGCCGAGGTAGACGGGAGATTGCGTGATGCAGGCCTGGAACGCGGCGACCGGAATCGCCAGACGGACGACCACGTTCGCGTTCACCCAGGTCACGACCACGGCGGTCAGTGCGTGGCAGAGCCCCTCGGGCGCCGGAGCGATCCCGTCGCTTTTGAGTTCTTGGAGGTCGATCTGCATGGTGGCAGCCGTCGGGACTGCATGCGGGAACGGCGTTCCCGGATCGACCGGGTTGTCGTCGTCGTCATCCGAGCAGGACAGGCCCGTCAACAGCAGGCAGACGATGGCGAGCCACGATCCTCCAATCCGAGCGATGCGCATGAATCCCTCCTTGGTGGAAGCGGTTCTCGGCCTCCTCGACGGCGGCCACGGGCGCGGGGGCCCGCACCGGGGACAATTCTGAAGCATCGGGGATGCCCGAGAAAGGGGGTATCGGTCGCGGGAGCGTTGCGGCGTCCAGAGCCGCGGCCCCCGGCCATCCGGGGCGATCGAGTGACTCATCGGCAGAGAAGTGTAGAAACGAACATTTTTCTCTTGACAGGGTTCGGGGAGGACGGTCGACCCGGGGGGCGGATGTCCATCTGATTGCCGGTATGCGTCTCCCAGAAGCGCGGTGGCTGTTTCGCGCACGAGACGAGGATCAACGTTCCAGGTAGACATCGAAGTTCCTTCCAGCGCCTCGCCAGGCATCGTTGAAACCATGGTGTATAGATCGGTTCATGAAAAAGAACAATCCTGACCCCATGTCCTCGGTCCCTTCGCTGGAGCGAGCCCTCTGCGGGATCGCTTCGCTCGCCGACCACGAGCTGCTGCAGCGGATTCACGATCTCGTCAAGCGCGAACGCCACGTCACCGCCTGGCTCGTCGCCCACCTGGCGGAGATGGACCGCCGACGGCTTCATCTCGCGGAGGGCTACTCGTCGCTGTTCACCTACTGCACGCAGGCGCTGCACCTTTCCGAGCAGTCGGCCTACAAGCGGATCGAGGCGGCGCGCGCGGCGCGGCGATTCCCGGTCCTTCTCGCCCGGCTCGGAGAGGGGGATCTGCACCTGTCGGCGGTCGTGCTGCTGGCGCCTCTGCTGACCAAGCAGAACCATGCGGCCTTGATCGAGGAGGCCCGGTACAAGACCAAGCGCGAGGTCGAGGAGATCGTCGCCCGGGTTCGCCCTGCGGCGCCGGTCCCGACCCTCGTGCAGAGGCTGCCGGCGTCCGAGGCGCCGACCCAGGCCCACCCTGCCGTGCCGCCTAGCGCTCCGCCGGCTCCTTTGCCTCCACCTGCCCCACATCCACGGCCGGTCGTCGCTCCGCTGGCGCCGGAGCGCTACAAGGTGCAGTTCACCGCGAGCGCGGAGATGCACGAACGTCTCCAGCGGGCGCAGGAGCTGCTGCGCCACAAGGTCCCCAACGGGGACGTCGCCCAGATCCTCGACCTCGCCCTGATCGCCCTGCTCGAGAAGACCGAGGCGCGCAAGTACGGCAAGCGAAGGACCGCGCGCAGCGCGGAAGACCGCAACGGGAGGCCCGAGAGGCCTCGCCCCGAGGCGAAGGACCAGCCGACCCGCTCGCGGCATATCCCGGCCGACGTGCGCCGTGCGGTCTGGGAACGGGATCAGGGCCGGTGCACCTTCGTGAGCGCGTCCGGGATCCGTTGCGCCGAGACCGGCTGTCTGGAATTCGATCACCGGGAGCCGTATGCCTGCGGGGGACCCGCGACAGTAGAGAACATCCGGCTCGTCTGCAGACGCCACAATCAGCATTACGCGCGACAGCGATTCGGCTCCGAGAAGGTACAGGCGCGGGAGAAGAGCCCCTCCTACGCCGGCTTCACGACCCCACTTCGCTTGTGAAAAGATACGCAACTATCCCCGGGGATAGTTGTGAAGCGGTTCACATATCAGACTTCGAGGGCGAGATGGTGGAATGTCAACTGATGGTGGCCGTTGGCTCTCTCTGAATGGCGGAGGCCGATGATGCTGTGAACGCCGCTCCAGATGGCGTTGCTGCGGCAAGGCTCGACTGCGTCTACGAGGAGTTGCGGATGAGATCGACGACTCCCCGCACCACCTTCTTGGCGTGGTAGGGCGCGATCGTCTCCTCGCTGATTTCGGGCGGTCCTGCTCCGGATCGGATCCAATCCACGATTCCGGAAGCGAGCGAGGAGCTGTCGTCGTAGAACCGGCCGATGCCGGTCTCCTCGAGGGTCTTGACGAGCGGTTCGTGCTTCGCGCCGAAGGCGAAGACGCGCCGGCGCACGGTGATTGCTTCGAGCAAGCGGTCGGGGATCCGTCCGCGGTCGGCGGGACCGAGGGCGAGCAGCAGCCCGGCCGCCTCGCGCTGCGTCTCCAGCGAGGCCAGCCACGGAACCTCCGGCTCCACCGTCACGACGCCCGAGAGGAAGCGCGCGCCGATCCCGGAAGTCAGGCGCGGATCGCGCGCGCCGAGCAGGCGGACGCGGATCTGATCCTGTCCGACCGTGCCGCTGTCGATCAGGTGATGGAGCGCGCCGAGGAGCGGTTCGGCGTCGCGTCCCTGGATCTCCGTCGGGCCGGCGTGCACGAGCACGTGCGGGTTGTGGCTGCGCGGATCGGTCATCGCGCCGGACGGCAGGTCGGCCGGATCGAAGCTCGGCGGGAGCTGGTAGGCGCGCGCGCGGCGGAGGATCCGCATCCGGTCGATCGCGGCGAACGGGCCCGGCGGCCACGGCTCGCGCAGGTCGGCGATCCAGGGGATCTTGAGGTTCTCGGCGACGCGCATCGCGATCCGGTGGGCGCTGACCGGCGGGGAGAACGAGTAGACCGCATCCGGCTCGAGGGCGCGGCAGACCGCACGGGCGGCGAGCAGACCGGGGCGGACCCATCCGGCGCGGGCGTCCGGGCGGGCGCGGATCGCGTACGTCGCCTTCTCGAAGAGCGTGCTCGGCTCGGGCGGCGGCTCGAGGGCGAGCTCGTCCGGTTCCAGGGACACCTTTCCGTAGAGGCCGGGCAGGTCCGGGTCCCCTTCACGTTGGCGGCGGGGACGGCGCATCGAGAAGAGGACGTCCTCGTAGCGCGTTTCCTGCAGCCAGTACGAAGCGCCGGACGGGTCGCGCACTTGCCGGATCGGGATCGAATAGTCGCGGTGCTCGCGGCTGCGCTCGATGTTGACCATGCGGCGCGGGTGCTTCGGCGTGAGGACGATCGCTTCCCAACCGTGCTCGGGCAGGTGGCGCGCGAAATGCCACGCGCGGCCCGGGTTAGGGCCGCGTGTGGGCGGGACGCCGAATGCGATGATCAGCAGGCGCTTCACAGGTAGAAGACTACCAAACAGGCGCGAACCGGACTAGGATCGGGGGGGCAAGGAGTGCGTCTGATGCCGGGTGTACGGTCCGATCCAAGGTATCCCTTCTCCGAGGTGAACCTCGAAGAAACGGTTCACGAGATCGACACGTTCGTCGCCGATCCGCCGCTGACGTCGGAGGAGCGGGGCGAGGTGCTCGAGTTCGTGCGCCTGACGCGGCAGTACGCATTCCTCGAGGAGCTGATCCAGGGGCAGGTCGTCTTCGACCTTCCGATCCATTTCGAGCTGGCGCAGCAGGTGTTCCCGTCGGTGGTCGACCAAGCCGAGCAGACCGCCGAGAAGGAGCGTGAGCTTCTCGATCTGGGGATGGAGCCGGCCGACACGATCCAGGAAGCGCTCGACGACCGCGGGATCAAGATCTTCCGGCGGGGGCATGGTCCGGAGTCGCCCGACAAGTTGACCGGCGGGTTCCACTATGT
>WJJW01000290.1 GCA_014729455.1 Candidatus Eiseniibacteriota bacterium | reverse complement strand
CTCCTGCGCCGCGCGCGCACGCCAGCGCTCGTCGAAACCGAGGCTCAGGATCCGGTTCAGGCGATCGTAGGTCGGCGCGATCGCCTCGAACATCGAGCGGAGGGTGCGCCGGCGCTCGCTCCAGGGCGCCACCGGGAGCATCCCGCCCCACCGGCCCTCGGGCCCCCGGGTGGCGTCGTCGGACGAAGAACGCATCGGCGGGACGATTCCCGAGCCCGGAGACCGATCAGTACCGGAAGACCGCGGCGACGGAGCGGTCGAGCGGCATCTCCTCCCGCTTCAGCGCGTAGACCTGCCCGCCGTGGCGGATCGTCTCCATCGCGGCCCGGTCCAACAGGTCCTCATCCCCGGGGCTCGGCTCTCCGTTGAGGGCGACCTCCTCCTTCTCCTCGTCCAGGGACCCCCAGATCCTCTCGCCGACCGCCACGAACAGGCTGTCGACCCGTCCCCGGCGGGCCGCGACGACGACCTCCTCGATCGAGTCCGCCGTGCGTCCGGTGCCGGCCCGCTCCCGGAGCAGGTCGGAAGCTTCCTCCCGCCTCCTCTGGAAGTGCGGGCGGACGATCTCCCACGCCTTCCGGTGCAGATCCTCCGCGGAGAGCTCGTCCGGGCTCCCAAGGACCGGCTGGTCCAGGAGAGCCGGGTAGGAGTTCGCCTCGCGGTAGAGAGGAAAGAGATAGTCGACCCCCGCGAAGACCAGCGGGTCCCGTCCCTCCTTCAGGAACTCCCTGATTCCATCGTCGACCTGGTGGAAGTAGCGAACGATCTCCTTCTTCCGCTCGGCATCGTCGGTGCCGCCCCCGTGGCTGTGGAACAGCGCGGGCCTCGGGCCGCCCTGGTGGGACGTCGTCGTCCGGAACTGGAGCTGCTTCTCCGGATCCTCGTACTTCATCGCGTCGGCCAGACTCCGCGGAACGTCTTCGAGCTCGATCTCTCGAGCCGACTCGCGGGTCCCCTCGATCAAGCGCAGCGAGTTCTTGCTGGCCGCGAGGACGAAGAAGCGGCCGTCCCCGCTCAGGCTGCGCAGGAGCGGCTTGAGGTGGAACCGTTCGCTGGCCACGACCAGTTCCTCGAACGGCTCGGTCGCGCGGACGTAGCGCGTGAGCCCGCTGCCGAGGAAGACCGCCAGGCCGTCGGCCTGGTGCCGCCAGAAATGGACGTCGGAGATCAAGGCCTGCGCGGGCTTCAAGAGCGGCTCCGCATCGCTCGGCCGCATCGGCATCGCCAGGAGCTTCTCCTCGGCCTTCCGGAGCAGGTTCTTCAGGCGGATCGGGTTCTGTTGGACCTCGGGACCCTTGCGGTGGGTCGGGAGGTAGATCGTCACACACGGACCTCTATGCTGGAACAGCTCGTTCAGCTCCTGTTTGGCTATGGGTTCCATCGCAACCCCTCCTCGCTCGGATGCTGTCGAATCGATCAAGGCTTCCAGGGCCGACCCTAACGGAATCGGGAGTAGAGGGCGACCTGCGGTCCCGCCCGCTTCCGCCGGGACCCGCACCGAGGCCGCCTCGCGGGCGCCCCGCGATCCAGCCGCCCCTATTTCGCGACGGGCACGAACTTGTACCCGTAGCAGAGAATTCCCGACTCCCCGTCCTGCTGGACGCGCCGGAATTCCAGGCGGACACGATCTCCGACCGCGAGGCTCTCGGGGTCGCAGTCCACGATCTGCGCGGTCAGCTTGACCCCGTCATCGAGCTTGATGACCCCGACCGCGTACGGAGCCTGGTCTTCGAAGCCGGTCGGGGCGACCTGGATGATCGTGAAGGTCTCCACCGAGCCGTTCGGCTCGAGCGTCTGTTTGGTGAACTCCCGACCGCCACACCCGTTGCAGACCAGGCGGGGAGGGAAGAAGACTTCTCCGCACTTGACGCACTTCGCCGCCTCGTAACGATACCGCTGCGGAACCTCTCTCCAGTAGCGTGCCGATCCGATCATCTCCCCCTCCTACATCCGCTCGAAGACGTGGACGACGGTGCTCGCGCCCGTCCCGCCCATGTTCTGCGTCAATCCCAACCGGGCGTCCTTCACCTGACGGTCGCCGCAGCTCCGGCGGAGCTGGTGGACCACCTCGCGGATCTGGGCCAGCCCCGTCGCCCCGACCGGATGGCCCTTCGACTTGAGACCGCCGGACGGGTTGACGGGCACCCGACCGTCGAGAGCCGTGAAGCCTCCTTCGGCGGCCGACCCGCCGCGGCCGCGATCGACCAGGCCGAGCGCCTCGATCACCATGACCTCGGCGAT
The DNA here is from genome assembly GCA_014729455.1 of Candidatus Eiseniibacteriota bacterium. Taxonomy (GTDB): domain Bacteria; phylum Eisenbacteria; class RBG-16-71-46; order CAIMUX01; family VGJL01; genus WJJW01. The sequence continues at coordinate 7,618 of WJJW01000290.1, read as the reverse complement.
CGTGAAGCAATCGTGGACTTCGCAGAAGGAGAGGTCCGTCGGCCCGACCCCCGCCTGCTGATAGGCGCTCTCCGCGGCCTTGGCGGTCGAGGCGAGCCAGCAGAGATCGTCGCGCTCGTGCAGGGCGATCCGATCGGTCGCATGCGCCGAGGCGGCGACGCGGATCAGCGGATCCACCCTCATCTTCTTGGCCGTTTCGAGCGGGACCAGGACCGCCGCCGCGGCTCCATCGGTGATCGGAGAGCAGTCGAGGATCCGGATCGGATCGGCGACCATCACCGACCCCTCCACCTGCTCCGCGGTCACCTTCATCGGGAACTGCGCGAGCGCGTTCATCGAGCCGTGGAGGTGGTTCTTCACCGCGACCTCCGCGAGCTGTCGCCGCGTCGTCCCGTACCGCTCCATGTGGGCGCGCGCCATCATGGCGTACAAGCCCGGGAACGTGATCCCCTGGTAGCACTCGTACTCCTGATCCGCCGCCGTGGAGAGCGCGTAGGTGGCCATCCCCCCATCGACGTCGGTCATCTTCTCCAAGCCGGTGGCGAGGACGATGTCGTGGGCCCCGGAAGCGACGGCCAGGTAGGCCTGCCGGAACGCCAGCCCCCCCGACGCGCAGGCCGATTCCACCCGCGTTCCGGGGATCGGTCCCATGCCGAGCTGGTCGGCGAGCAGAGCTCCCAGATGCTCCTGTCCCATGAACAGACCGCCGGACATGCATCCGACGTACATCGCCTCGACGTGGTCGACCCCCGCGTCGTCGATCGCCTCGAGGGCCGCCTCGGTCCAGATCTCCCGATGGGACTTCTCCCACAGCTCTCCCCATCGGTTCATTCCAGCGCCGATTACCGCTACTTCACGCATCTCTCATCTCCTCCAGGCTCACTCGCCGAGCTTGCGGATCTTGCCGCGGAACTTCGCGTACGTTCCGTAGTCGATGTAGATCGGTCGGTCCTCGAGCTGCGCCCGGGTGTGCGGCGCCTGTGGCTGGACCGACGAGATCCGGTCGGTCACGCGCCAGATGAATCCGTCGCTTCCCGCGCCCGAGCCGTAGCTGACCATGAAGATCCGATCCCCCGGCTGGGCGACGTCGAGAATCGCGGCCAAACCCATCGGCGAGGATCCGGAGTAGGTGTTCCCCAGCGTCGGGCTCAGCCAACCCTGCTCGAGCTGGTCCTTCGTGAAGCCGAGCCCCTGGCCGACCTTCATCGGGAACTTGCCGTTCGGCTGGTGGAAGACCGCCCAGCGGAAGTCCTCCGGCTTCGTGTTCGACTTCTCCAGGAGCGCGCGCGCGCAGCCGGTGATGTGCTTGAAGTAGGCGGGCTCGCCCGTGAACCGACCCGCGTGACGCGGATAGAACTGGTACTCGCGGCGCCAGAAGTCGGGGGTATCGGTCATGAAGGAGTGCGTCTCCTCGCAGACGGCGACCAGATCCTTCCGCCCGAAGAGGAACGCGGCGGCGCCCGCCGACGCGGAGTATTCGAGCGCGTCCCCCGGCGCCCCCTGCGACGTGTCCGCTCCGATCCCGAGCGCGTAGTCCATCTGCCCCGCCTTGACCATCGACAGGGCGACGAACATCCCCTCGCTGCCCGCCTTGCACGCGAACTCGAAGTCGGCGCAGTGGATGTCGGGCGTGGCGCCGAGCGCCTCGGCCACCACGGTCCCGCTCGGCTTGACCGCGTACGGATGGGACTCGGAGCCGATGTAGATCGCACCGATCTCGGCCGGATCGACGTCGGCCCGGTGGATGGCGTGCCGACCCGCTTCGACCGACATCGTGATGGTGTCCTGATCGGGCGCGGGAACCGATTTCTCGCGGAGCATCAAGCCTCTCTTGTACGACGGTGCGTCGGCTCCCCAGACCTTCGCGATCTCCTCGACCTTGATCCGGTGACGCGGTACGTAGGCGCCGTACCCTACGATTCCGACTTCCATGATCCTCTCCTCGTCACGGGGACCCTGGCCGCCCCCGCGGCTTTTCCACGATCGACTCGTTCCGCGCCCGGCGCTCCCGCTTCACGATCTCCCGCGCGTGGAACACCACGAACGGGTGGACCCCGTAGGTCACGGCGATCGTCTCGGGAGGAGCGTGCAGGAGAAACCGGATGCCATTCGGTCGGGCACGGACTTCATCGATCAGATCCTGCGCCCCCTTGGCGGGAGCGCGCTCCGTGCAGGCAGGGGCTGGACTCGGGACGGGATCGGGGCTCGAAGTCGGTTCGCTCCGGGCTCGGCGGACCTCGTCGATCAGGAGCGCGCGACCTTCCGGGGTTTCCAGGAAGGCACGGGCGGCGTCGACGACGAGCGGGTGGACTCCCAACGTGACCGCCACGCTCTCCAGATAGGCCTGATGAAGGAATCCGAGACCGTGGGGGTGCCGGGCGACTCGTTCGACGAGCGCGCGAAGCTCTTGAGGTAGCTGGGTGCGATCCACCGATCGTCGTTCCCCCCATTCCCTGCTGCGCTTCAGCATACCTGCGGGGGGAGATCGGATCAATCGGGAAACAGGCCCGTCTCCAGGAACGCGACCACGTTCTCGGCCGGGATGTCCGGCTCGTCGACGTCGTAGGCTGGACAGAGCACGAGACCGGTCTTCCCCAGCGTCTCGATCCTCGAACGGACCTCCGCGACGATTTCCGCCGGCCTCGCGAAGGAGAAGGTTCCCTGGCGCCCGACCGTCCCCCACAGAACGGGGCGGATCCCGTACCGCCGGCGGATGGAGATTGCGTCCATGTGCTCCGGTTGGATCGGGTTGATCGCGTCGACCCCGATTTCGAGGAGATCCCCGATGATCGGATCGAACGCGCCGTCGCTGTGGTAGAGGACGCGGATCCGCGGCGCGATCGATCGCGCGGCCGAGATGATCCCTTCCATCCGCCCCTTGAAGAAGCGACGCCATGTCTGGGGCGAAATGATCATTCCTCCCGGCATGCCGACGTCGTCGTCCAAGGCCAGGACGTCGATCCCCGCGCGCGCGAGCGTCTCGACGTTTCGTCGGGCGAGCGCGGCCAGTCGATCCAGGAGAAGATCGGCCCAGTCCGGCCGGCGGACGAGATCGATCAGGAAGGCTTCCAGCCCCCGGAGCCGCCACGCCGCCTCGAAGAGCTCGCCCCCCAGGTGGGGCGGATTCCCTCCGGCGGCGCGACCCGCTGCGTGGATCCGATCCACCTGACGCCGGAGGTGCGGCAGCGTGTACGGCTTCGACAGATCCGGAAACGGGAACGCCGCGAGCTCGTCGATCCGCGTCGCGGCCGCCAGCGGGTTACGCCCCTGCTGACGCTCGGGATGGTAGCGCCAGCGGCGGTACGTCGCGACCTGCCCCGGGTTGCCCAGCCGGGTATCGGCCGCGAACGGAAGCGCCCGCTTTTCGAGCTCCCGCTCCTCCTTCGAGGCGGGAAAACGGACGAACTCGACGTCGGGCGCGAGCCGCTCACGAAGGGAGGAGGGAACGATCCGCTCGAGATCGACCGGGTAGAAGCCGAGCGCCACCGGGACACGATCCGGGACCTCCCCCGCAAGCGTGCCGGCGAACCGTTCCCGCCCCGTCATCCCGAACCCCGCGGGCCTACCGGGGATCTTACGATCAGCGCCGGTGCGCCTCCACGTGACACCGCTCGCACGTCGTCTCCAGACCGAGATCGTCGTGGCAGTTGATGCAGTTGTCCATCACCGCGGTTTCGAGATCGTCGACCCGGACCTCCCGTTCGATCGGGGCATGGCACCGCGAGCATGTATCCATGTGGTGACAGCTCCCGCAGCTCAGGCCGTAATCCTCCGCGTGCGATTCATGCGGAAAGAGCACCGTCGAGATCGTGTTGTGCGAGGTGATGAAGAGGCGTTCCTCGGGCGGCGCCTCGATCGCCGGCGTGAGCTGCGCCCGCTCCGCATCGAGGATGATCTGTTCCCGCTTCTCCTCCATCCCTCCGATCACGCGCTCGTGGGCTTCCTGCCCGAACTGGATCGACTGGGTCACTCCGATGTCTCCCCCGAGCGATCCGTCCTCGGTCTCGTGGCAGTAGAGGCAGTCGGACTCGGAGGAGCCTTGCTCGTGGCACTGGAAACAGGACTCGTGCAGCGCGATCCGCGAGTTCCCGATCAGGGTGTGGCTCTCTTGATCGAGATGGCAGTGCTTGCAGGTCTCCATGTGGTGGCAGTACCCGCACTCGAGTCCCATGTCCTCGACGTGGAGCGCGTGATTGAACCGGACGACCGACCCGCCCGCATACCAGGTCTCGTAGAGGATGACTTCCTGCGGCTGGGCCATCGCGTCTTCCCGCTTGTCGACCTTCACTTCCGATCCGAGGTTCGGGCCGTCTTCGGATCGCGCTTCCTTTCCCCCGATGCCCATCGAGAACGACAGGGCGATCAGCGGAACGACCATAGCCGGGATCTTCATCGCGGCGCTCATGATCCACCTCCTGGAGCCGTTCATGCCGATCCCTCCGATCTCGCCGTCCTGGGTCCCACCCCCCGGGCCGGTTCGGGCTCCGGCTCTCCTTCTTCCTCCTCGTGCGTGAAGATCGGCAGGTACCGGGCCGCCAGTCCGAAAACGAGTCCGGCCAGGGTGACGAGGAACACCGAGATCCAGATCTCCTGGATGTCCGGGAAGTACCGGGTCGAAGTCGAGCCGAGCAGGCCGGAGAAGCTCACGTTGACCCGGTTCAAAATCAGACCCAGCACGACCATCAAGGACGAGGTGAACAGAAAGCCCCGCCTGCGCCGCAGACGATGGTTGAACAGGATGAAGAGCGGAAGGATGAAGAGGAGCATCTCCACGATGAAGTAGATCGACTCGCGGCTGCCCTCGAAGACGTATTCCCACGCCCCCCTGCGGACGAGATCCTGGAACTTCACGACGAGGTAGAACAGGTTGAGGACCGCCAAGTATCGGCCGAGGCGCATCAGCAGGTCGAACTCGAGACCACGGCGGAGGAGTTTCGAGCTGATGAACGCCTCCGTCATGACCATCGCGATCCCGACGGTCAGCGCCGAAAGGAAGAAGAGCAACGGCAGGATCGGGGTGTACCAGAGAGGATGCAGCTTCGTCGGAACGATCAGCATCATGCTCCCCAGCGAGGATTGATGAAGGGTCGAGAGGATGACCCCCAGGATGTAGAGGGGGACCGCGACGACCCGCATCACCTTCAACGCCCGACTCGCGCGGAACCTCTCGAAGACGACCGGGATGAACTCCAGGAAGAGCACGGTGGTGTAGAGCATCACGCACCAGGCGACCTCGAACATCACCGAGTGGTGGTTGATCCAGAACATCGCGTGCCAGATGTTCCACGGCTTCCCGAGGTCGTAGAGCAGACCGAAGATCACGAGGACGTAGCCGATCAACGCCGTCAGGATCGCGGGGCGGACCAGGGGTTTCAGACTCTTCTCGCCGGCGAGGTGGACCAGGAAGGCCATCGTGAACCCGCCGGCGGCGAGAGCCACTCCGGAGAAGACGTCGAATCCGATCCACAAACCCCACGGGGCTCCGTCCGAGAGGTTCGTCGTCGCCCCGAGACCGATTGCGAACCTCCGGAACGTGATCACGGCTCCGCCGATCAGGATGATCCAGACGATCAGCCACCCAGGTGTGAGATACCGCTTCACGCCTCCCTCCGCGCTCATCGCGACACCTCCTGCGATCCTCCGGCCCCGGTCTCTCCGTGGGCCAGCTCGATCCGCCGGTTGATGATCCAGCGGAGACCCCAGAGGAAGAACCCGCCGGTGACGATCACGTAGGGGATCTTCTCCTGGACCATCCACGTCAGCTCGGGGAGGGGCCGCGTCGGCACCTCCGTCTGGAAGCCGAGCTTCTCGAAGGGAACGGGCGAGATCATCAGCACATCGGTTCCCCCCGCCTCCTTCTCTCCGAAGATGTGGTTCACGTAACGCTCCGGCTGCGCGTGGACCCGCTCCCGGGCGACCTTCAGCAGCACCTCCCGCGCGCCGAAGCGCGTGGCGCCGGTCGGGCAGGTGGCCGCGCAGGCCGGTTCCTGCCCCTTGTCGAGTCGGGGCCAGCAGAGGATGCACTTCGAGACGACCGGGACGTTCGTGTCCCACGTGTACTTGGGGATATGGAAGGGACACGCCGTCATGCAGTAACGGCATCCGAAGCAACGACCGGCGTCGTACATCACCGCTCCGTCCGGCCGCTTGCGGAGCGCATGCACCGCGCAGACCGACACGCAGGTCGCGTCTTCACAGTGCATGCAGAGCCTGCGGTAAAACAGGCCCCCCTTCTCCTCGTCCTCGTGCTGGAGGACGACCGTGTAGTTGTCGCCGTCCAGCTCGTCGGGACGGGGAACATCGGGACCGGGCTGGGGAAGCCCGTTCGCCTCGCGGCATCCCCTCATGCAGGCGCCGCACCCGATGCACCGGGTGAAGTCGATCAGAAGACCTTTGCGCATGATCCCCCCTCTCCTCGACCCATCCACAGCCATGGGACCACTCGACCGCCGGTGTCCCAGGCGGGCCCCTGCCGGGTCCCACTGACACATCGGCCTCGAAGACCAGTTTATGAGGGGAACGTTCGCACGGCACGCGCGTTCTGTTTGCTCGGTCTATAAGAACGTCGAATGGCTCTCGGCCTCAAGTCGATCTGCGTTCGGAAGTTGGCGGCGTGCGAGCCATTGCGCGAGCCGAGGATCGACTCAGCGTTTCTGTACCGGGACCGGGGCTCGAACCCGGACGGGGTTTCCCCCCGCGGATTTTAAGTCCGCTGCGTCTACCATTCCGCCATCCCGGCGCGGACGCGCCCCACTCTACACGATCCCCGGAGTCCGCGTGGTTCCGGCCTCCGCCAGCTCACCCTCCTTCGGAGGCGATCCGCCGGGAGATCTTCTCGATCGCGGCTTCGAATCGTTCCTCGGGCGGGAGCAGGCTCAGGACGAGAAGCCCCTCCTCCTCGGCGTCGTAGAAGTGTCCCGGGTGAACCAGCACCCGATCCCGTTCCATCAAGAGCAGGGACCACTCGAGATCGCTCCGGGTGCGCGGAAGCCGCAGCATCGCCATCCATCCCCCGTCGCCGGGAACCAGATCCCACGAAACGGCCGGTCCCCGCCGGCGGAGGATCGCCGCGCGGTTCCTTCGGATCCGGGCAAGGATCTGGTTGCGGACCAGGCGACCGGCTCGCAGGAGCGTGTCCAGGGACTGCTGGATCGGAGTCGCCACCGGAAGGTAGGTGTCCGCAATCAGATCGAGACGGGCGCGGGCTTCGGCGCACGTAGCACTCGGTCCACCGGCGACGATCCACGCGCACTTCATCTGCGGGAGCCCGGCCGACTTCGAAAGCCCGCCGAGGACGAAGCTCGTTGCGCCGGTCTCGTGCAGCAGGCTCCGCGAGCGGAGCGACGCATCGCCGAACGGGTAGTCCAGGAAGACCTCGTCGGAGATCACGGCGAGGCCCCGCGCGGCGGCGAGAGCCGTGACCGCCTCCCGCTCCGCGGGCCGAAGACAGGATCCGGTCGGGTTGTTGGGCTGGATGACGACGATCGCCCGCGTCCGGGGCGTCAGACGCGCGACGAGGGAGTCGAGATCGACTCGCCAGTCGTCCTCCCGGATCAGCCGGTAGGAATCGACCTCCACCGCCTCGAGACGCGCCAGCATCTCGAGAAGCGGGTAGCTG
>WJJW01000036.1 GCA_014729455.1 Candidatus Eiseniibacteriota bacterium | reverse complement strand
GTACACGAACTTCACCCTCTTCCACGGCATCGAGATCCACGCGTTGACGCCCGACCACGAACCGGTCGTCGTCGAGTGCGCGAGCGGTTTCGTGGAGCGGCTCGGGAAGTGGAAGGTCTACATGTACAAGGACTGACCGCTCCCCGTCCGCCACGAGCCTCGGGAGGAGGACCGGGGCCCCACCCGCCACCGGACGAGCCCCTGGGTGGTCCCCGTTCCTCCTCCCAGATCGATCCACTCGACGACCCGCCAGAGGCCGTCCTCGACCGCGAAACGCAGATAGAGCCGCGCCCGCCCTCCGCGGACCTCCAGCGGGGGGTGATGATCGACCTGCACCCCGAGATCCAGCTCCGCGAGCTCCACCAGGGCCCACCGCTCTTCGCCGCGCTGCAGCTCCCGGGACGGCCCTGCGCGCCAGGAGAGGCGGAACAGTCGGTTCAACGGCCCGGAGTGGACCTTCCCGGCGAACCCGATCTCCTCCGAACGGGACCAGAAGGAGGGGAGGTCCGGAGCCTGCGAGCGATCGGCGGCGCAGAAGCGGAAGCGGAACTCCGGATCCAGACCCGCGGCGTACTCCTCCAGACGTCCGGCCGCCAGCGCGAAGCGGATCGCCGTGACGGCTCCCTCCGGAGTCGAGGGATCGAGGCGTGGGAAGACCTCGATCTCCCGCGCCGCCGCCGCGCGCCGCCCCCACCGGTCGATCGCCTGCACCTCGATCCGATGCCGGCCGGAAAGCAGCGCCCCGGCCGGAACCGCCGGTCCGACGCCGACCAACCCCTGCCGGTCGGACCACCAGGTCACTGCGCGCGATCCCAGGGGACCGTCCTCCGGGTCGACCGCGGAGACCCGGAGCGATTCGCCGGCCGCTCTTTCGTACAACAGCGGCGGATCCTGCGGCACCCACTGGATCCGGGGCGGCTGGTTCGGGACCCAGAAAACCCACCGTTCGTCGCTCTCCCGACACCCCGCGTCCGTCTCGAAGACGACGCGGAGCCGGATCCTCCGGGACGAGTCGAGCGGGGGGAGGTAGACGAATTCCCACGGGGGACGATCCCGCGTCCCGACGGGCTCGCCTCCCGTCACGAGCGTCGCGGCGACGACGCCCTCTTGCGCGAACCGGATCGACGTCCGGATCGAGTCGGCGACGACCTCTCCCTGCTCCGGCGCGAGCCAGACCGGCTGCGCGCCCGGTTCGGGTGTTGCGTCCTCGGGCCGCCCCGGATCCCGGGAGCAGCCCGGGAGCAGCAGCGCGACCATCGTCGCGGTGATCCCGCAGGTTCGAATCGATCTCATCGCTTCCCCCTTCCCCCACTCGGGGACGGGGTGGGGAGAAGCAAGGGGGATGCCGGGCAGCGGGACCGGGCGTTCCCTCGTCGGGGACGCGGGATATAAGACGCGCGTCGCGGCGCAAGCCCCGGAGACCAGGCGATCTGATCGTTCCGCCGGGCCGTCGCGGCCGGGGTGACCGCGGATCGAATCGACGGTGACATCCGCGGAAGGAGAAGCGCTACCCTCATCGGGTATGATCGCGCCGTCGCACACGGCGCTGGCGCGGCGGCCGCTTCCGCAGGATCCGTCGAGGAAGGAGTCGAGGAGATGCGTGTCAGAGGAATCGGGTGGGGGATCGTTCTTCTCCTCGCCATGGCGTGGGGAGGATGCACCTCCAGCAACACCGAGGAGATCGGAGAGGAGCGGACCGGCGGCGAGGGAACGTCCGAAACGGAGGCCACCACGCAGGAGGCGGCGGTCGAGCCGATCACCTCCGCCCACGGCCTTGCCTGGGACGTTCCGGACCGGTTCCGTCCCGTGACCCCGTCGAGCTCGATGCGTGTCGCCGAATACGAGCTTCCCGCCGAGGATCCCGACGTCAAGCCGGCCGAGCTGGCGCTGTTCTTCTTCGGTCCCGGGATCGGGGGAGGGACGCAGGCGAACCTCGAGCGGTGGGCCGCGCAGTTCCGCCAGCCCGATGGAAGCGACGCGATGGAGCGGGCGACGCTCGAGACCTTCACGACCGACTCCGGGCTCGAGGTGAGCACGATCGCGCTCACGGGCATCTACGAGCCGTCGACGATGAGCTCCGCGCCGAGCTTCGATCACCCCGGCTGGGCGCTCTATGGCGCGGTCGTCGAGGGAGAGGGAGGGCCGTGGTTCTTCAAGGCGGTCGGTCCGGAAGCGGTGATCGAAGCCCATCGGGGCGCTCTCGAGGGGCTCTACCGGAGCGTGCGCCTCTCCTCCTGAGCGCCGGGCGGCGTCAGAGGTCCACTTTCGAGGCGCGGGTGAGGCGGGAGAACTTCACGCCCCGCAACCCGCCGATCTCGATGCCCAGACGTTCCACCTCCGCCGGTTTCCCGCGAAGGAAGATCGCCTCCAGGCAATCCTCGCGATCGAGGTGGACGTGGGTCGTGCAGAGCACGTTGACGTACCGCCGGTGCTGGAGCTGCATGATCCGATCCGGCAGCTCCCGCTGGTGATGGTCGTAGCAGATGGTGAGCACGCCGACGACCTCCCCGCCGGCGTCCTGCCACTTCTCCCGGATGAGCTGCTCGCGGATCAGATCCCGCACGTACTCCGAACGGGAGGCGTACCCCCGATCGATCATCCCCCGGTCCAGCTCCTCCAGAAGGGGACGCGGCAGAGAAACGGTGAAGCGGACGGTCTGCTCGGCGCGCTCGCTCATCGCTGCCTCCTTCGGCTCCGGTCAATCCCAGTCGTGATCGTGGTAGTGGCGGTGCTCCCGCGGACCGTGCCGGTGCCGGTGGATGTGGATCAGATTCGCTTCGATCAGCAGGTCCCGCTCCTCCCGAATTCGGGAGATCGGACCATCGTAGATCATCCGGTGATCCTCCGAGAGGATCACGGCGCGCTCGCCCAGCTCCTCGGCGAGGCTGAGCGTGTGTGTGGAAACCAGGACGGTGGCGTGCAGCTCCTGCAGCAGTTCGACCAGCATCGCCGTCGATCGGGGATCCAGATGCGAGGTCGGCTCATCGAGCAGGAGGATCTGCGGCTCTTGGGTCAGCGCACGGGCAACGGTGGCCAGTTGCTTCTCGCCCCCGCTGAGGGAGGGCACGGGCCGGCGCCACAGCGCGGCGATGCCCACCGTCTCTAGCGACTGGCGGGCCAGCGCCCGGTCGCGAGGTCGCGGGAGATCGAGCAGGTCGAGATAGGGCGCACGCCCTAGCAACG
>WJJW01000289.1 GCA_014729455.1 Candidatus Eiseniibacteriota bacterium | reverse complement strand
GACGGGATCCCTCGGCTCGACCTGCGGCGCGCGATCCAACGCCGCCTCGTCGCGTGCCGGATCCCCGGCGCGGCGATCGGGTTGAGCACCCTCTGCACGGCGTGCCGGAAGGACCTGTTCTTCTCCTACCGCCGGGACGGCGCGCGAAGCGGCCGGATGGCGGCGGTCTTCGTCCGGGATCAGGAAAGGACGCGTTCGTAGAACTCGAGGTAGAGATCCACGATCCGTCGGCGGTCGAACCGCTCGACGACACGGGCGCGGGCCGCCTCCGCGACCGCCCGGCGACGCGCGGGATCGCCCAGGGTCCGGATCGCCCACCCCGCCATCCCCTCCAGGTCGTCGGGATCGGCCAGGAAGCCGCTCACGTCCTGCTCGATCAGCTCGGCGGTCCCGCCCTGGTTCGTCGTCACCACGGGCACGCCGCAGGCCATCGCCTCCAACGCCGTCAGACCGAAGCTCTCGTGCCGGCTGGGCTGGAGAAGGAGGTCGCTCTGGACGAGCAGGTCCTCGATCGCGTTCTGCATCCCCAGGAAGTGGACGCGATCCTCGAGACCGAGTTCCTGGACCTGGGCGTGGGTCGCGGGAAGCTCCGGCCCCTCCCCGACGAGGACCAGATTCGCGGGAAGCGCCTCGGCGATCCGCGCGAACGTGCCGATGACCGCCGGGAGGTTCTTCACCGCCCGGAAGTTGCTCGCGTGCATGACGACCAGGCGTCCCTCCTGGCGGAAGGAGGCGAGGCCCACCGGCTTGCGATCGGGCCGGAATCTCTCGATGTCCACGAAGTTCGGGATGACCTCGATCTCCTTGGTCAGCTCGAACGCTTCCAGACTCCGGTCGCGGAGCCAGGCCGAGACCGCCGTGACGCCGTCGCTCCGTTCGATGCTGAACCGCACCGTCGTGTGAAACGCCGGCTGGACCCCGACGAGCGTGATGTCGGTGCCGTGCAGCGTCGTCACGGTCCGGATCCGCTGCTCTCCCAGCATCTCGCGCGCGAGGAAGGCGCAGGTCGCATGCGGGATCGCGTAGTGGACGTGGACCAGATCGAGACGATGCTCGCGAACGACCTCCACCAGCTTCGTCGCGAGGCTCAGCGTGTAGGGAGGATGGTGGAAGACCGGGTAGTTGTCCGTGAAGACCTGATGGAACTGGATGTTCTCGGCGTAGCGTCGCAGCCGAACCGGGGGAGCGTAGCTGATGAAGTGGACGGCGCACCCGCGGTCGGCCATCGCCAAGCCCAGCTCCGTGGCGACGATCCCGCTGCCGCCGGGGCTCGGGTAACAGACGACCCCGATGCGTGGACAGCGCGTCCCCATGCTAAAGCCCCCTTTCCAGCGCCAGCAAGGCATGCCCGGTCTCTCCCCGGATCAGCCAATCCTCGACCGCCCGCTCGATCCCCCGCAAGCCCTCTTCTCCCTCCGCGAGCCACGGCAGCCAGAGGGTGAAGGACCGCTCCTGCGGGCGACCGCGCGGAAGCAGGATCTCGCGGATCTGACCCAGCGTCGGGTAGTCCCGCCGCAGACGGCTTCGCGCCTTCGAGAGGACCGCCTCCTCGACGCGTCCGACCTGGAAATCGATCTTCTTCTGCGCCGAATCGACGACCTGGCCCAAGCTCCGGTCGAACCGCTGCAGGTCCGGGACCAGCTCTCCGAGGCGAGCGCGGAACCCGGCCCGGATCTCCGCGATCGCAGCCGGGATTTCCGGATCCAGGCGGTCGCGGGCCCATCCCTCGATCGCACGATCGGGATCTTCCAGCAGACGGCGCGGATCGGGCGCTCCCGCGTCCGTCGTCCAGAGGGCGGGGAGCAGGGTCGCGGCGAAGCGCGGGACGACCGGCGCCGCGGTGCGCCCCACCTCGCGGTAGAGCGGGCCGAGCAGGGATCGATACGCGATCTCCGCGTCCCCGCAGACCACCTGCTGAACCGGGAGGAGATGCTCCTGGAGCAGCGGACGGAGCACGACGTTCGGGAGCAGCGTCTCCCCCTTCCCGTCCGGCCGTCGGTCCAGCGGAACGTCTTCCAGGGCGACCCGACCACGTCCGCGTGCGAGAAAGAGGCTCCGCCGGACCTCCTCGCCGGTCAGGGCCGCGTCTTCTTGTCGTGCGGCGAGACGGTCGACCTCGCCCGCGATCCGCTCCCGCAGCGATGCGTCGAGAAAGCGCCGGAGAAACGGCTGCGCGGCGTCGTGGACGACGGGATCGTTCCCGTCGACGAAGAGCAGCGGATCCTCCCCGGCGACCCTGCGCAGCGCGGCCCGGAGAAACCCGGACCAGTCCCGCACCCGCGGAGACCGGAGAATCTGTTCGATCCCGGCGATCGCCTCGGTGTCGTCCGGCCGATCCTCCGCGAGCGCGCCGAGCGCCGGCTCCATCCGCTCGACCGAGAGACCGCCGATCCGCTCGCCGCCGCTGTCCCGCTCGTCGCGGATACGGGCCGGTGGCCGGTCCGCCCGCGGCCACGAGGCGCCCCCCGTCTCGTCATGGTCGGTGTCGTCCCCGACGCACCAGAAGGCGGCGATCGCCGGAAACCCGGCCTCCCGCAGGCGTCGCGCCCGGACCAACGCGGTCATCGTCTTGTAGAGCGTGTAGAGGGGACCGCCGAGCAACGCCGGCTGCTGTCCGGTCAGCACGGTCCCCGCCTTCCCCGCCGCGAGCCGGTCGCTCCATTCCGCGAGGAGAGGATCGCCGGCGCAGAGGTGCGCGAGGAGGGCACGCGAACGGCCCGG
>WJJW01000288.1 GCA_014729455.1 Candidatus Eiseniibacteriota bacterium | reverse complement strand
GTGCCGAAGAGGGGATCTCGGTCGAGTTCAACGCCAATCCCCACCGCCTCGACCTCGACTGGCGCTGGATACCGCACGCCCGCCGGCTCGGGGTTCCGGTCTCGATCAACCCGGACGCGCACACGCCCGAAGGGCTCGCCGACGCGCGCGCGGCGATCGGGACGGCGGCGAAGGGGGGGCTCTCGACCGAGGATCCGTTGAACCACCGCGATGCCGGGGAGATCGCAGAATGGCTCGCAAGCGCGAAGCGGACCGCTCGTTGAAGCGCGACGCCGGCTGGTTCCACCGCCGGCTCGCCCGCGCCTATCCGGACGCGGCGTGCACGCTCGACTACGAGACCCCTCTGGACCTCTACGTCGCCACCGTCCTCTCCGCGCAGTGCACCGACGCGCGCGTGAACCAGGTCACTCCGGCACTCTTCCGGACCTGCCGCCGGGCGGAGGACTACCTGCGCCTGGGGCGGGAAGAGCTCGAGCGGCGGATCCAGAGCACCGGCTTCTTCCGCAGCAAGGCCAAGCACATTCTCGGCGCGGGCGAACGACTCGTCGCCGTGCACGGGGGCCGGATCCCGCAGACGATGGAGGAGCTGCTGGCTCTCCCCGGGGTCGGACGCAAGACCGCCAACGTGATCCTCGGAAACGCGTTCGGGAAGCAGGAAGGGATCGTCGTCGACACCCACGTCGGCCGCGTCTCGCGCAGGCTCGGCCTGACGCGGCAGACCGATCCGGTGAAGGTCGAGCGCGATCTGATGGAGCTGTTCCCGCGCAAGGACTGGACGGTTCTGAGCCACCGCATGATCCTGCACGGCCGCAACGTCTGCCTCGCACGGTCGCCGCGGTGCGCGGGCTGCACGCTGTCGGAACGCTGCGCCTACGCGGCCGGCTGAAGGGCCGTCAGTTGCCCGGTCCGCCGATCTGGAAGGGGGCCTTCTCCAGACCCTCGGGAAGCTCGAACAGCGTCTCGGCGACCTCCCCCCGATCGATCGCCACGACCTCCGTCCGGCCGATCTCCTCGCCGCTCTCGTTCTTCTCGATCCGCAGGATCGGGAATCCGGGAACCTCCCCCTCCCCGGGATCCTCGAAGGCCATCGCGTAGCGATCGGCGAGGCTCTCCATTCCGGGAACGGCGGTCTTCATGAACGCGCCGAACTCCTCGAACACCGCCACGTCCTTCTTCTCGAGTCCCAGATCGCCGGGCGAGGCGGCCCAGACCTCCGCCGCCGGCTTCCCGTCTCGAAGGAGACGGTATCCCGAGGTCTGGAAGCCGTTGATCTTCCGGCTCTGTCCCATCTCCTCGACCGTCCGCTTCTCCGATGCTCCGGTCATCTCGGGCGGGAGCTTGCCGGCCATCATCTTCTCGGCCATCGCCCGCTGCTCGGGAGGGAGGTTCTTCAACGCCTCCTCCATCTCCGCCATCGCCCCGTCCATCTTCGCGGCGAGATCCTCCATGTCCTTCTCGGTCAGCTCGAGGTATTCCCCCTTGGCCGATTGGACGACCCAGAGCAGGTCTCGATCTCCGCGGAAGATCACCAGCCCCTGCTCGTGCTCGACGCGAAACCGGTGATCGGTGACGACCATCTCGTTCGTCTCTCCGTCCTGCTCGACCCGAACGGTGAGATCGGCGCCGGCCGACCCCGCGAACGCGACCAGCAGGAGACCGGCCGCCAAGAAGATCGTGATGCGCTGCATCGCAAGCCCTCCCTCTCTCGATTCGAAACGGGACCGCGGGACGGCGGTCCCGTCGCTGACGTGAGGGTCCTCGAACCGCCCGGTCCGGTCAAGCCCCCGACCCGTCGGGTCCCCCTCCGACGGCCGGTTGATCGACGCGTCGAGGGATGAGGATGGTGAAGGTCGACCCCTCTCCCACCTCGCTCGTCACCTCGACGGTTCCACCGTGCGCCAGCGCGATATGCTTGACGATCGCCAGGCCGAGGCCGGTTCCGCCCAGCTCGCGGGAGCGCCCCTTGTCGACCCGGTAGAACCGCTCGAAGAGCCGGGGAAGGTGGTGCGCGGCGATCCCCGGTCCCCGATCGCGGACGTCGAACCGGACCCGTTTCCCTTCCAAGGCCACGCCGACCTGAACGACCGATTCGCCGGGACCGTATTTCAACGCGTTGTCGATCAGGTTTCCGATCGCACGCTCCAGCAGAGCCGCGTTGCCCCGCATCGTCCCCACCTGCGGCGCGACCTCGAGCGCGACCCGGGTCCTTCGCCGGTGCGCTTCTCGCCGGCTCTCGTTGATGACGCGCTCGACCATCTCGCGGACCGGGAAATCGAGCATCTCGATCTCCTCGCCGGCGAGTTCGACGCGGGAGAGGGAGAGGAG
This sequence comes from Candidatus Eiseniibacteriota bacterium, assembly GCA_014729455.1. Lineage (GTDB taxonomy): Bacteria > Eisenbacteria > RBG-16-71-46 > CAIMUX01 > VGJL01 > WJJW01. The sequence goes on along the minus strand of WJJW01000288.1, from coordinate 2,673 downwards.
ATCCTCGAGGATCCGGTGCATCCGGCGTACGTTGCCGTCGATGATCCGGAGGAACCGCCGCCGCGCCTCGGCGCTCTCCTGCTCGTCGAGCAACGTCTCGACGTAACCCTGGATCGCGGTGATCGGCGTCTTCAGCTCGTGCGAGACGTTCGCGACGAAGTCGCGCCGGATCCTCTCCAGCCGGCGCAGATCCGTGACGTCCCCCATCACCAGAACCGCGCCGCGGACCCCGCCCCCGGACCGGCGCAGCACGTCCCCCAGCACCCGCAGGTGACGGGAGCCGTCCCGGAGGCTGAACTCCAGCTCACCCGACGTCTCGGTCTCCAGGATCTCCTCCACCAGCGCCTGGAAGCGGCCGCTGCGGATCAGCTCGGTGATCCGGCGTCCCCGGCTCGTGTCGGACGGCAGGTGCAGCATCCGCTCCGCCGAGGGGTTGATCAGGACCACCTCGCGGTCCTCGTTGACCGCGACCACCCCTTCGAGCATCCCCTGCAGCACCGCCTCCCGCTCGCGGAGGTCGCCCGACAGCTTGTCGATGGCGACCTGGGTCCGGCGGGCCGACGCCCGGATCGCCCGATCGAGATCGAGCAGGGCGGTCCCCTCCGGCTCCAATCCGCCCGCCGACCCGGGAATCGCCTCCAGCGCCCGGGCGAGGGCTCGCTGATCCGCGCGGAGATCCCGGAGCGTCCGCCATCCCATGATCAGAAGGCTGATCACGAACAGGCCCCAGAGCCCCGCGACGCCGAGCTGGGCCCAGGCGAACCGGGCGTCCATCCGCTCGAGGGATCGGAACACGATCAATCCGCCGGCCCGCTCCCCCTCGCCCCAGAGCACCTGCGCCCGCACGTGGGGCGGCCCGGTCGCGGGATCGGAGCGGACCCCCGTCTTCCACCAGATCGGAATCCCCGGCTCGGGACCGTGCCAGCTCCCCGTCGCGACGATCCGCGGGTCGTCGGAGTCGAACACGGGCCGTCCGTGCGCATCGGTGAGAACGAGACGGTGCTGGGGCGTGTCGAGCCACTCGACCGGGAGATCGCTCGGGATCCGCTCGACGCCGCGCAGCAGCGCCGCCACCAGGCGGGCATGCTCCTCGACCCTCCGCGTCTCCTCCCTCTCCACGCGGCCGCGGATCGGGCCGTCGATCACCAGAAGGGCGAGGAAGAGGGGGATCAGAGAGAGCAGGAGCGGCCGGAGGATCAGCCGCCGGGAGAGAACCGCGGAAGGATCAGGCATCCTTGAGACGGTACCCGACCCCCCGAACCGTCTCGATGTTCGACCCGAAGCTGCCGAGCTTCTTTCGGAGAGCGGCGACGTGTACGTCGATCGTCCGATCGAGCACGTAGGAATCGTGGCCCTGGATCCGATCCAGGATCTGGTACCGGGTGAAGACCCGGCCGGGGCTCCGGAGAAGATGCACGAGGATGTTGAACTCGGTCAGGGTCAGGGAGACCCTCTTCCCGCGCAACTCGACCTGGTGGCGTCCGAGATCGACGGTCAAGCCCTTGTAGGAGAGGGGAGCCTCCTCGTCTTTCCGCTCCCCCTCTCCGACGCCCCGGCGCAGCACCGCGCGCAGCCGCGCGAGCAGGACGCGGGGCCGGAACGGCTTGGTGACGTAGTCGTCCGCTCCCAGCTCCAGACCGGCGACGATGTCCGCCTCCTCAGACCGCGCGGTCAGCATCACGATCGGGATCTGCCGGACCTGGGAGTCGGCGCGCAGCGTCCGGCAGACCTCCAGACCGTCCATTCCGGGAAGCATCAGGTCGAGAAGGACCAGATCGGGCCTCTCCCGCTTGGTCATCTTGACCGCTTCTTCCCCCGAACCGGTCGCCAGAACGCGGTAGTTCTCCCGTTCGAGGTGGTAGCGGATCAGCTCCTCGATGTCCGATTCGTCCTCGACGACCAGGATCGTCCCCTTCGACATGTTCCCATCCCCCTCAGGTCCGAACCGATACCGACACCCCGTCGCGAAGCGGGATCAGTGTGGTCCAAAGCGCCGGATGCGCGGCGAGCTTCCGGCCGGCGGCGCGGACCCCCTCCGTCGCCCGGTCCCCCGGTCCGGCCGACTCGAAGACCCTCCCCGACCAGAGCATGTTGTCGAAGATCAGAAGCCCCCCCGGCCGGAGCCGTTCGACCGCGGGTTCGATGGCGTCGGGATACGCGTGCTTGTCGATGTCGCAGAAGATCACGTCCCAGGGATCCCCCTCTCGCCGGAGGCGATCCAGGGCGTCTCCGCGATACCGCTCGAACCGGTGAGGAAACCGCCCGCGCGCCAGGAACCGCTCGGCCTCCTCGAGGTTCTCCGCGGAAACGTCGGTCAGCACGATCTCTCCGGGGTCCGAGATCGCTCCGGCGAACCAGAACGCAGAGTAGCCGAAGCCGGACCCCAGCTCCAGGATCCGCCGGGCGTTCGCGGTCCGGGAGAGGACCTGCAGCAGTCCGCCGACGAGTGGGCCGACGATCGGGAACTCCCGTTCGGCAGCGATCTGCTCCATCTCCCGCAGAATCGGGTTCCGCTCTGCAAAGAGGCCGGCGAGGTACTCCTCCACGCCGGCGGATGTCATCGGTCCCATCGTCCCCCCGTCAGACGTTGACCAGCGCTTCGAAGTCCGGGAACTCCTGCTTCAGAAGTCGCTCGACGCCGTAGTGCAGGGTCATCGCAGCGCTCGGACATCC
>WJJW01000287.1 GCA_014729455.1 Candidatus Eiseniibacteriota bacterium | reverse complement strand
GGGGGCCGCCCGGTCGGCCTCTCCTCCGTTCCTTCGTCTACTCGAGAACGTGGATGTTCTTCGCGGAGCAGATCCGCTTCAGCTCGTCGGGCCAGATGGTCACGCTCACCTCGCCGAGGTGCGCCTTGCGGAGCAGGTACATGTAGGTGCGCGACTGGCCGATCCCGCCTCCGGCCGACAGGGGGATCTGGTCGTTCAGGATCATCTGGTGGTACGGCAGCTTCAGGAAGTCCTCCTGGCCGGTCATCTTGAGCTGAGTCTGGAGCGTCTCCTTCGTCACCCGGATCCCCATCGAGGTCAGCTCGTGCCGTCGCTTGGTCACGTTGTTCCAGACGAGGATGTCGCCGTTCAGGCCATGCATCGTCTCGCCGTCCTTCGTGACCGTCTCGGTGACCCAGTCGTCGTAGTCCGCGGCCCGCATCTCGTGCGGGTAGCCGTCCTTCAGGGTCCAGCCGATCCCGATGATGAAGACCGCCGGGTACTTCTGCAGGATCTGCGTCTCGCGCTGCTTGCGCGGCAGATCCGGGTACATGTCGAGGATCTCCTCGGCGTGCAGGAACGTCAGCTCCTCGGGCAGCCGCGGGGTCTTCTCCGTCTCGAGCTGCGGGTACATCTTCAGCGCGAGCTCCTCCGCGCCCCGCAGCACCTTCCAGATCCGCCGGACGACGTCCTTGAGATAGTCGAGGTTGCGATCCTCGGGACGGATCACCTTCTCCCAGTCCCACTGATCGACGTAGGAGCTGTGGTCATGGTCCAGGAAGTAGTCCTTGCGGACCGCCTTCATGTCGGTGCAGAGCCCCTCGCCGACCTCGCAGTCGAACTGCTTCAGAGCCATCCGCTTCCACTTCGTCGCCGCCTGCACCACCTGCGCCGGGATCCGCTTCTCGAGCCCGAGCCCGCAGGGGAACTCCACCGGCGTGCGGGATCCGTCGCGGTCGAGGTAGTCGTTGACCCCGCTGTCGACGCTCACGATCAAGGGGACCTGGACCATCATCAGGTTCAGCTCCTTGCACAGGTTCTCCTCGATGTAGTTCTTGACCGCGAAGAGCGCCTTCATCGTCTCCTTCGGCGTCAGGATCGACCGGTAGTCGGACGGGAGGATCTTGTCGACCTCCTCGTAGGTGCTGATTCCCGGTCCCGCCAGATCTGCTTTCTTGTCTGCCATCTTCTTCCTCTCCCCATTCCCGATTCCCCGCCCGCGGCGGGTTCCGTTGACCAGCGATGCGAACTTCGAAGTCTACACGTCGTAGTACAGCGCGATCTCCCGCGGGTGCGGTCGGTTGCGGACGTCGAGCGCCTCGGCCCGCTTCAGCGCCACCCACGTCGAGATCGTCGCCTCGTCGAACACGCCCCCTTCGAGCAGGAAGTCGTGGTCCCGTTCGAGGGCGTCCAGCGCCTCCGTCAGCGACAGAGGCAGCGTCTTGAGCCGGCCCCGCTTCGATTCGCTCAGCTCCATGATGTTCTCGTCGTACGGGCCGAACTTCCGCTCCCGCGGATCGATCTTGCGGCGGATCCCGTCGAGCCCGGCCATCAGCATCCCCGCGAGCGCGAGGTAGATGTTGCACGTCGGGTCCGGTGGCCGGAACTCGATCCGCTTCGTCTCGGGCGTGTCGGCCCGTTCGGGGATGCGGATCGCCGCGCTCCGGTTCGCGAGGCCGTAGATCAGCAGGACCGGCGCCTCGAAGCCGGGCACGAGCCTCTTGTACGAGTTCGTGCTCGGGTTCGTCAAGCCGAGCAGGGCCGGAGCGTGGTGCAGCAGCCCTCCGATGTAGTGCAGCGCCAGCTCGCTCAGCCCGGCCCAGCCGTTCTCGTCCCAGAACAGCGGCGCGCCGTCGCGGAAGAGGTGCTGGTGGATGTGCATCCCGTTGCCCGCAGCGTTGAACAACGGCTTCGGCATGAAGGTGGCCGTCCGCCCGGCCCGCTCGGCGATCATCCGGACGATGTACTTGACGTTCATCGTCGCGTCCCCGGCCTCGAGCAGCGGATGGAACAGGATCTCGATCTCCGACTGGCCGGGCCCACCCCCCTCGTGGTGGTGGTACTTCACGGGGATCCCGCACTGCTCGATCACGCGGACCATCTCGTCGCGCAGCCGGTAGAGCCGGTCGCGGGGCGGAAGCGCGTGATAGCCCCCCTTCAACGGCAGGCGGGTCCCCGGAGACCCGATCCGCCCCGAGCCCCATTCCCCCTCCTCGGCGTCGATCGTGTACGAGGAGGTGTGCACCTCGGTCCGGTACCGGACCGCGTCGAAGATGTAGAACTCGAACTCGGGGCTCATCGACGCGGTGTCCGCGATCCCGCTCTCGCGCAGGAACGCCTCGGCGCGCTCGGCGATCCCGCGCGGGTCGCTCGCGAAATGGCGTCCGTCGCCCAGGAAGACGTCGCAGATGAGGCTCAGCGTCGGGCGCGGCCAGAACGGATCCAGCATCGCGGTCGCGGGATCGGGGATCAGAGCCATGTCGCTCTTCTTCTCCGACCCGTAGCCGGGGACGCTGCCGCCGTCGAAGGCGATCCCGTCGCGAAAGAGGGTTTCGTCGAGGCGCCCGGCCGGCAGCGTCAGGTGGTGCCATCGACCCGGCAGATCGACGAACTTCAGGTCGATCGCCTCGATCCGCTCGCCGCGCGCGGTTTCGAGGACCGATTCGATCGAGCGATCGGCGCGCGCGGATTCGCCCGCTGGACCCGCCATCTTCATCTCCCTTCCACCCAATCCCGGACGGGGACGGCCGGCGCAACGCCGTACCGAGGTCGTCCGGCCCAACGAGACCACCGGAAGCCTACACGGTTCCGGTCTCGTTTGGAACCACCACCGGGGTCGGGCCGGATCACTGGAGGAGCAGGAGCTGGCCGGTCAGACGGCGTCCCGGAGCGTCGAGCTGATAGAAGTAGATCCCCGGAGGCTTCGGCCGCCCCTGGTCGCCCCGTCCGTCCCAGGAGATCGTGTAGGAACCGGTCGGCAGGCGCGTGTCGAGCAGGGTGCGGATCCGCTTCCCCTCGACGTCGAGCACCTCGAGACGAACCGGTCCTTCCTCGATCAGCACGAACGAGACCGAGAGAAGCGGGGAGAACGGGTTGTCGGGGGGCGGCCCCTGCACGGCCGGCTGGTCCGCCGCGGGCGCCGGGGCGGAATCGCGGTCGAGCGCCGCCGGATCGTACCGGCCCGTGTTGCCGGAGTCGAACCCGTCGCGCGGCCAGAGCATGCCGCTCCCGCCGGCCCGTCCCTCCAGGTCGTAGACGAGGATCCGGCCGTGGACCTCCGTTCCGGCGACCAGTTCGAGCAGACCGTCGTCATCCACGTCGGCGACGCACGGTCCCCCGGTGACGATCTCGCTCCCTTCCTGACGGATCGGAAACGGCGGGATCGTCTCGCCGCCGTCGCAGGTGACGGCGAGGAGGATCGCGGTCGGCTCGAACCCGGTCCCGGAGGCGCCGACGATCAGATCGCAGCGCCCGTCTCCGTCGGCATCGGCGAGCAGCGGCCCGGCGTTGACCGTCATCCCGGCGAGCGAGACCGGGAATCCGGGGCGCGCCCGGCCCCGATGATCCCAGAGGAGGATCCGGCCGCCTTCGCCCAGCGTCGCCGCCGCCACCTCCGGCCGGCCGTCGCCGTCGAGATCCCCCACCGCCGCGGGCGCGTTGCAGGGCGCGGGGAGGTCGACCGGCCACCCCCTCGCCGCCAGCCCGCGGGCGTCGAGGGCGTACAGCCGCGCCGGTCCCTCGAACCCGAGGTCGGTCGCGATCAGCACCTCCGGCCGTCCGTCGCGCGTGAGATCCACGAGGACCGGGCTGCAGTAGCCCGCCCTGCCGTGGTTGTCCAGCTTGCGCGGCCAGCCGCGGACCGGGCGACCCGTGGCGTCCCAGACGTGGACGCGGTAGTTGTTGG
>WJJW01000286.1 GCA_014729455.1 Candidatus Eiseniibacteriota bacterium | reverse complement strand
TTCTCCTTCATCTCGGTCTCGGTCGCGGCTCCGACGTTGATCACGGCGACCCCGCCGGCCAGCTTCGCGAGGCGCTCGCCACCCTGGTCGTCAACAAGCTCCGCGGGACCCTGCAGACCGCGGCCGTGAAGGCTCCGGGCTTCGGCGATCGCCGCAAGCAGATGCTCGAGGACATCGCGATCCTGACCGGCGGCACCGTGATCAGCGAGGATCTCGGCCGTAAGCTCGAGAGCATCACGCTCGACGATCTCGGCCAGGCCCGGCGGATCGTCGCCGGAAAGGATGAGACGACGGTCATCGAGGGCAGCGGCAAGCAGACCGACATCAAGGCGCGCGTCGAGCTGATCAAGCGCCAGATCGAGGAGACCACCTCCGACTACGACCGCGAGAAGCTCCAGGAGCGCCTCGCGAAGCTGGCCGGCGGGGTCGCCGTGATCAACGTCGGAGCCGCGACCGAGACCGAGATGAAGGAGAAGAAGGCCCGTGTCGAGGACGCCCTCCATGCCACCCGTGCCGCGGTGGAGGAGGGGATCGTGCCCGGCGGCGGCGTCGCACTGATCCGCTGCCTCGGCGCGCTCGACCGCGTGGAGACCGAGGCCGACGAGGCGATCGGAGTCGCCCTGGTCCGGCGGGCCCTGGAGGAGCCGCTCCGCACGCTGGCGAACAACGCCGGGGTCGAGGGGTCGGTCGTCGTCCAGGAGGTCCGGAAGATGAAGAAGACCGGCGGCTACAACGTCGACAAGGACGAGTACGTCGACATGCTGGAGGCCGGGATCATCGATCCGACCAAGGTGACCCGGACCGCCCTGCAGAACGCGGCGTCGATCGCCGGTCTGATGCTGACCACCGAGGCGCTGATCACCGAGATCCCGGAGAAGGAGAAGCCCGCTCCGGTGCCTCCGGGCGGCGGCGCCGACTTCGGAGGAATGTACTGATCCGATCCCCTCGGGGACGGGACGACAATGCGGACCGGTCGGGGTCTTCCCCGGCCGGTCCGTCTCGCTCTCCGCGCCGGCCGGCCCGGGCGGGCGCGGACCTGTGGTAGAATCGGCGGCGAGACGCAATCGAGGAGGAACACGAAGATCGCGCGCACCCCGCAATCCACCGAACCGAAGCCCGAACGGGTCGTCCTCGTCGGGCTCGACTCCGACGCATCCCCTGAAGAATCGCTCGACGAGCTGGCGCTGCTGGTCCGGACGGCCGGCGGCGAGGTCGTCGGCCGCATCATCCAGAGACGCGCCTCGATCGACCCGGCGACGTTCCTGAGCCGCGGAAAGCGGGATCAGGCCCGCGAGGAGCTGATGCTCCGGGAGGCGCAGACCCTGGTCTTCGACGAGGATCTGAGCCCGGCGCAGGCGCGGAACCTCGAGAAGTCGTTGAAGACGCGGGTGATCGACCGCAGCGAGCTGATCCTGGACATCTTCGCCAAGCGGGCCCGCACGCGGGAGGCGATGCTCCAGGTGGAGCTGGCGCAGCTCGAGTACATGCTTCCCCGCCTCACGAAGCTCTGGGAGCACTTCGGCCGTCTCGGCGGCGGGATCGGGACGCGGGGGCCCGGCGAGACCCAGCTCGAGGTCGACCGCCGGAGGGTCCGCCAGCGGATCTCGATGCTCAAGCGCAAGCTCGTCGGCATCGACCGCGAGCGCGAGGTTCAGCAGAAGGGGAGGCGCGGATACTTCCGCGCGGCGCTCGTCGGGTACACCAACGCCGGCAAGTCGACCCTCTTCAACGCGCTGACCCGAGCGGAGGTGCCGGCCGAGGACAAGCTGTTCGCGACGCTCGACACGACCACTCGACAGGTCGCGCTTCCCGGAGGACGGAGGATGCTGCTCTCCGACACGGTCGGGTTCATCCGCAAGCTTCCGCATCACCTCGTCGCCTCGTTCCGCGCGACACTGATGGAGGTGCGGGAGGCGGACCTGATCGTGCACATCGTCGACGCGAGCCATCCGCGCTACGAGGAGCAGATGCGGACCGTCGACGAGGTCCTCACCGGACTTCTCGACCGGGCGATCCCCCGGCTCATCGTCCTGAACAAGCAGGATCAGGTCGCCGACGAGACGCTCGCCCATGCGATGCGGGCGCGGCATCCGGACGCGGTCCTGCTGTCCGCCCTCGATCCGGAGGATGTCGCCCGGCTCGCCGAACGGCTCGGGAGCGAGGTCGCCGCAATCCAGAGCCCGGTGCGGGTCGTGTTTCCCACGACGCGGATGGGAGAGGTCCGGCAGGCGATCCGTGGCGGGCGGACGGTGAACGAGTCGCACCTCGAGGGGCTCGTCTACGGCGAGTACCGGCTCACCCCGCAGGAGATCGACCGTCTCCGCAAGCGCGGGTTCGAGGTTCAATCGATCTTCGAGTAGGCACCGGAGAAGAGAACGAAGGAGGAGGTCCGGCGCGTGGGAAGACGTGCAGTCGGCATCGTGACGTCCCTGATCGTCGTCGTCGCGATCGGCGGGATCCTGTTGATTCGCGAGGCGGACCGGACGGGACGCACGGTCGGTGAGTTCCTCACGGGACGCCCCCCCGCATCGGCGGAGGACCCGTCGGTCGAGCCCGCCGCTCCGCGCGGGATCCCGGACGAACCGGTCTCCCGCTTTGCGGCCCGTCCGATCGGTCGGGAGAAATCGGTCGGCGACCGACCGATGATCGCGCACGTGCGGATCGCCGACCTCGATCGGGACGGGGCGGCGGACGTGCTGGTCTGCGACGTGGCCGCCGCGCAGGTCTTCTGGCTCAGGCAGGAGGCTCCCGGACGGTTCGTCGAGCGGGCGATCAGCGATTCGATCGGGGCGCCGGTTCACGTCGAGGCGGCCGATCTCGACGCCGATGGCGACCTCGACGTCCTGATCGCCTCGATGGGCTTGATGCTGCCCAACAACGACCCGATCGGGTCGGTGATCGCCCTGGAGAACCTGGGCGGCACGTCGTTCCGGCAGCGGGTCCTGGTCGAGGGGGTGGCCCGCGTGACCGACGTGCGCGCCGGCGACCTCGACGGCGACGGCGATCTCGACCTGGTCGCCGGGCAGTTCGGCTATGACCAGGGAGAGATCCGCTGGATGGAGAACCGGGGCGGGTGGCGCTACGAGAGCCACCGGCTCCTGAACCTCTCCGGCACGATCCACACGCCGATCACGGACGCCGACGGCGACGGCGATCTCGACATCTTCGCGCTCGTCTCCCAGGAGTGGGAGGAGATCTACCTCTTCGTCAACGACGGCGCGGGGAGCTTCGAGCGACGGATCATCTACGGGGCGGCGACCGACGACTACTGCTCGAGCGGGATCGCGGTGGACGACCTCGACGGCGACGGCGACCCGGACGTCCTCTACACCAACGGCGACGCGTTCGTCGCCACCGACTACCGCCCGCTCCCGAACCACGGGGTCCAATGGCTCGAAAACCTCGGGGGAGGGGAGTTCGCCTTCCACCGGATCGCGGACCTGCCCGGGGCGTACGGCCCCTGCATCGCCGACGTCGACGGGGACGGCGATCCGGACGGGATCTGCGGGAGCTGCTTCAACCACTGGGATCGCCCCGAGGCGCGCAGCGTCGTCTGGTTCGAGAACGCGGGGGAGTCCGGGATGCTCCCGCACGCGGTCGCCTCGCGGCCGACCCACCTCGTGACGATGGACGCCGGCGACCTGAACGGGGACGGCCGGGTCGATCTGGTCACCGGCGGAATGGCGCTCTATCCGCCGTTCGATTCGATCGAACGGATCACCGCGTGGATCCAGACCGCGCCGGACGAAGCCGGGGCGCCGGGCCGCTGATGCGTCCGGGCCGCAT
>WJJW01000285.1 GCA_014729455.1 Candidatus Eiseniibacteriota bacterium | reverse complement strand
CGCCCGCGCGGTCCCCCGCCTCGAATCGGTGACGCGCCCGATACAGGTGAGCGACGGCCAGATTGTGCGGGACCAGGGGGTCCAGAGGCGCCAGCCTCCGCGCCCGGTCCAGCTCGTCGAGCGCCGCGTCCCAGTCGCCGCGCTCCAGATGGAGATTGCTCAGCGCGAACGCCAGCTCGGCGTCGGCCGTGTCGATGCGGGCCGCGCGCCGGTACGCGTCCAGCGCGGAGGGAACGTCCCCGAGGGCCGATCGGATCTCCCCCAGCCGCTTCCAGACCCGAGGGGGCGGGTCCCCCTTCCCCGCCCGCTCCTCGAGGATCCTGCGGGCGAGAACGAGATCCCCGCGGGAAACGGCGGCCCGCACCGAGTCCTCCCACTCCGGCCAGCCTTCGAGCACCCGGACCGCATGCCGTCCCGACTCCCAGACGACGCGCGAGTTCCGGCGGATCTCCTCGAGGTTCTCCCGAACCGACCGGAACTCCTCCTCCCCCTCGACGAGACGCGCGCGTCCCGAGGTGATCAGGTAGCGGACGCCGCGCGCCCGATACTCCTCCGGGGTGAACTGGCCCAGGAAGTCGATCCGTTGGATCGTGTAGTGCTCCCGTCCCGGGAACGGTCCGCCGGGCTCCATCACGAGGGTCTCCCCATGCGGCACGTTGCTCTCGATCCATTCGGTCATCCGGATCCGGGGATCGGGCCGGAGGCGGCGCGATTCTCGGAGCACCAGGCGGTGCAGCGGCCCGACCAGGACCAGGGCGACGAGCGCGACGACCGCCAGCCGCCCCACGCGCGGTCGATGTGCGAGACCGGTCCGGAGCCGCGCGGCGAGGTCGCTCAGTCCGAGAGCGACGAGCAGGATGACGCCGGGCCAGGAGGGGAGCAGGTAGCGGGCGTAGAGGGTCTGCCAGCGGAGCTGGGGAAGGAGCGAGACCGCCACCCAGACGACGATGGCGACCATCGCGAAGCGACGCGACCGGATCGCACGGATCGCGCCCCAGAGGCCGACCAGGATTCCGACGGGCCCGAGGTGATGCCAGAAGATCTCTCCGAGCTTCTCCACCGGGGAGGCCTCGACCGCCGCGGCGTCCTGGAAGCGCTCCATCACGCTGGAGACCCGCCGGAGCTCGTGGCCCAGATCCCCCAGGAACGCCTCCGGATCGAGCACGGCGAACGGAGTGAGGAGGAGGAAGGCGAGGATCGCCGCGAGCGCGGCCAGCAGCAGAGGGCGGATCATCGCGGTAGGGCGCGACCGCCAGAGCCAGACCGCCAGGACGGGGAGAACCAGAACGACGAGACCCGCGTTGTACTTGATCCCCGCCGCCATTCCTCCCAGCGCTCCCGCGAGCAACCACCGGCGCGCCCCTCCTTCCTCGGCCCTCAGCACGGCCAGCAGCGCCAGCGTCCCGGCCGCCATCGCGGCGCTGTCGGTCGTGATGAGATGGGCGTGCGCGACGGCGAGGGGAGCGAGGGCGAACAGCAGCGAGGCGAGCCGAGCGGTCCCCCGGCTCGTCCCGCAGCGGCGCGCGAGCGCGTAGACCAGAGCGATCGTCAGGACGCCGGCGGTCGCGCTGACGATCCGGCCGATCAGGTAGAGGGTGGGGACGCCGACGGTCGGATAGAAGTAGAGGACCCCCCCCTCCGGGGGACGCGTGTAGGTGCCCGCCGTCAACCAGTCGATCGCCTCCTGCCCGCCCTCGAAGCGGCCGATGAGCCGGCCGCCGAGCAGCAGGGCGCCGAAGAGCCCCGCGAGGAGGTAGATCAGACCGGTCGGGTAGTTGAAGAAATGCGGATGCAGCGTCTCGTGCTGGAGCATCCAGACCGCGTTGTCGATGAGGGTCGGTTCGTCGTAATGAAGGACGTAGGGCAGGTCCCCGTCGATTCCCCAGAAACGCAGGAACCCGCCGATCGCCAGAAGAAGCCAGAGAATGGGATCTCGTCGCACCTCGTCGTCCGCTCCGCGCGCAGTCTAGCACCACCTTCGGCGGCGCGGAGCCGCGCGCGGTCGATTCGGGCTAGAACCGGAGCGAGGCCGACACGCGATGCGTATCGCCGAGATCGTCGTGCGGGAGAAAGGCGTAGTCGGCCCCGAGGCCTCGATAGCGGATTCCGCCGCCCGCGGTCCAGTCACCGGCGGTGGTTCCCAGACGCGCGGCGACGGCCCGCGAAAACCAGTACTCCAGACCGCCCTGGAAGTCCCCTCCGAGGCTTCCCGACGCGAACTGGCTGGCCGTGTCCCGTCCCTCGAAGCTCATCCCGAGGTCCGCCGCGGCGGTCAGATGCCCTCCCAGCCCCGGCAGGGCGCGGGTCCACTGTCCCCCGATCGTGATACTCGGCGAGACGACCTCGCGGGTCCCGGTGTCCCAGGAGATCTGCGTCGTCGTGATGTCGGCGAGCCGGACTCCGACGGTCAGATCGGGACGGACCGCGAGGATCGCCCCGAGATCCACCCCCATTCCGAAGCTGGTGTTGCGCAGCAACGCCTGCCGCACCACCTTGAGGTTTCCCCCCAGGAAGAGGCCGGTGTCGCCGACCGGCCGGGCATAGGAGAAGAGCACCCCCCACTCCGTGTCACTCTCCTTGCGGAAGAGGCCCGGATCGACCTCGCCCGGATCGGGACGGCCGTTGTTGTTGCGATCCTCCCAGGCGTCGCGCGTGAAGAGGATGTCGTCGACGCCGTAGCGGACCGCCGCGATCCCCACGGTCCCGGGAGACCCGGAATCGACCATCGAGAGGGGCTGCACGTATCCGAAGTAGTCGTGGGTCGCCAGGTCGCCGAACTGCTCGGCATGCATGAAGAGGATCTCCGGCCGATCGATCCGCGCCATCCCCGCCGGGTTCCAGTAGGGGGCGGAGGCGTCGTCCGCCAGCGCGGTGAATGCGCCCCCCATCCCGAGCGCCCGGGCGCCGACCCCGATCCGGAGGAACTCCGCCGCGTACTTGTCGCCCTGGGCCGGGGAGACGGCGAGGGGGAGGATCAAGAGAGCGAGGGACGCGACCAGTCCCGGATGGGGCTTCAGGGCGGATCGGACCACGATGACCTCCAGTCTTCAGCGGGTGCCTTCGCCTACCACACCCTCCACTCTACCCCGGTGTTCCGGAGATTGCATCTCCGACGGCCGAAGCGAAGGGGGGATCGCCGCCAGGACGATCCCCCCCCTGTCTCTCGACCGGCGCTCCCCCGAAAGGCTTCTAGGTCGCGCGAGCGTCCTCTTCGGACTCTTCCCAAGCGCGGTTGACCGTCTCGTGCCAGTCCACGTACCGGTCGATGAACTCCCGGTCTCCCGGCGAGAGGCCGGTGAACGCGGCGGCCATCAGCCACTCGCCCTCGACCCCGAAGCGCTTCTCGCAGCGAACCACGATCGCGTCGCACTGGACCGCCCGTCCCGCCTCGTCGGCAAACGCCGGGAAGTCGAACCTGATCGCCAGGCGCGTCAGCGGATCGATCTCATGGTTCACGCGGCAGGAGAATCCGCCGGCGCTCAGATCCACGGTCTCGATCCGGCCGGGCCCATCCGCGTCGCCGAACTCGCTCTGGATTCGAACGGCCGAACGCCGATGGCGTCGCCGATCTCGTATCCCGCTCCAGCTCATCTTCCTCCTCCACGCCGGTTACCGGGTCTTCGTCTCGGTTTCGGGCTCTTCCTGCCCTTCTTAGAATCGGCACGTCGACCGCCCGGCTTGACCCGAGTCCGGGGGCGGTCCTCGTCGCCGGCACGGTCCCGGAGCCGCTTCCGAGACGCCCGCTTCCTCCCTTTCGGCTTCGCCCGTTCCTTTCGCGGCGGTCCCTTCACCGCCCCCCCTCGCCAGACGAAATCGAGATGCCGGTCCCGCACGTCGACGCGGGCGATCTGGACCTCGATCCGATCCCCCAGCCGCATGGCGAAGCGGCTGCGGCGATCGACGAAGGCGAGGCGTTCCTCCTCGTAGCGCGCCCCGTGCCGCAGGCCCTCCCGAGGAACGAACCCCTCGATCGGCACCTTCTCCAGCTCCACGAACAGCCCGGCCGGGATCATCCCGACGACTCTCCCCGCGAAGGTCTCCCCCAGATGCTCCTCCGCCCAGCGCAGGCTCTTGATCCGCACGATCTCCCGTTCGGCGGCCTCCGCGTTCTTCTCCGTCCGCGTCGTCTCCGCCGCCAACGCGATCGATCGGCCCTCCCATCGCTCGATTAACCGCTCCCGGGCGCGCCCGCTCCGGTGGTTGCGGATCCACCACCGCACGACGCGATGGTTGAACAGGTCCGGGTAGCGGCGGATCGGCGAGGTGAAGTGGCAGTACGCCTCGATCCCGAGCCCGAAGTGGCCCAGGTCGATCGGCGAATAGACCGCTTTCTTCATGCTCCGCAGGAAGAAGAAGTGGACGATCCGCGTCAGCGGCCCCGGGGCGAGTCCGGTGAGGAAGCGGCGCAGCGCCGGGATCGTCTCGAGGTCCCGGCTCCGCGCTCCGGGGACGAGGGTGAGCGCCACTTCGGCGAACCGCTCCAGCGCGACCGGATCCGGCTCGCCGTGGATGCGGAAGAGCAGCGGCAGCCCGGCGTCCACCATGGTTCGACCGACCACCCGGTTCGCGAGGATCATGAACTCCTCGATCAGGCGGTTCGACTCGAGGGTCCGGTGACGCCAGATCCGGGTCGGCATCCCGCGGGCATCCAGTCGCATCTCGGTCTCGGGCAGCTCCAGCTCGAATCCGCCGCTCCGGAAGCGACGCCTGCGCAGCAGATCCTCCGCCTCGGCCATCGCGTCCAGGGTCTCCCGCAGCTCGGGCGCCCCCTCCTTCCCGTCGAGGATCCGCTGGGCCTGGGCATAGTGGAGGCGGGCGGCGCTCTCGATGAACCCCTCCCGGAGCCGGCTGGCGCGGACGGCTCCCTCGGAGTCGATCTCGATCTCCACGGTGAGCACGTTCCGTCTTCTTCCCGGGACCAGGCTCGCCGCATCGGAAGAGAGCGCCTCGGGCAGCATCGGGATCACGCTGCCGGGGAAGTAGACGCTCGTTCCGCGGCGGGCCGCCTCCTCGTCGACGGCCCCCCCCTCCGGAACCAGGGCGGAGACGTCGGCGATGTGGACGTCCAGTTGGAACCCGTCCCCGTCCCTGCGGATCGAGATCGCGTCGTCGAAGTCCTTGGCGTCGATCGGGTCGATCGTCAGAACGAATCGATCGGTGTAGTCGGTCCGCGGGGAGGCCGCCTCCCCGTCCGCGGGCTCCCGCGCCGCCGCCTCCACCGCCTCCTCGAGCACCTCTTCGGGAAACCGGGACGGCAAGCGGAACATCGTGGCGACGACGGTCGCGTCGAGGGTCGGATCATCCCCCTCTCCCAGAAGCCGCTCCAGGATCGCCGTCGGCGGGCGTCCCGGCCGGGGCTCCTCCACCCGGAAGAGGATCTTCGACCCCTCCGGGGCCGGATGGCGCCCCGTCTTCAGACGCAGGCGCGAAGGCAGGACCGGGCTGTCGGGCACCACGAACGCGGTTCGGGCGAGGCGGACGACGTTACCAGTGAAGATCGGATCGGGACGCTCGAGGATCCGCTCCACGACCGCTTCGGCGCGGAAGTCGTACGGACCGCTCCGGTGGAGAGAGACCTCCACTCGATCCCCGTGGATCGCCCCGCCGAGGTTGCCCGGAGCGATGAAGAGGTCCTCCCCCCCTTCATCGGGCGCGAGGAAGGCGAACCGCTGGCGGGTCCCCCGGATCGTTCCACGGATCAGCACGGCGTCCGTCCGCCGCCGGGGGTCGCGCGAGGCAACAAAAGAGCCGGGGCCTTCATCCCAGGCCCCGGTCGAGGGGGGGGGGG
>WJJW01000284.1 GCA_014729455.1 Candidatus Eiseniibacteriota bacterium | reverse complement strand
GGGGGGGAGCCTCGAAATCGTCCGGTATCGGACGGGACGCTCGACGAGCGAACTGATCCGCCGCATCCGTAACCTATAGCAAAACAAGCCACTTTCGTCTTGACAGGGTCCGACGCGGCACCTACGGTCAAGGTTCGTGCTGTCGCTTGGGTGGATCCCAGCGTTCGGATCATGGGGAGGGAGGGGAGCATGGCAGCGGACACCCGCAGGAAGATCGTCATCCTCGGCGCCGGCGGCCGGGATTTTCACAATTTCAACGTCGCCTTCCGCGAGCGGGACGGGGTGGAGGTGGTGGCATTCACCGCCACCCAGATTCCCGGCATCGAAGACCGGCGGTACCCGCCGGAGCTGGCGGGACGGCTCTACCCGGACGGGATCCCGATCGTCCCGGAGGAGGATCTCGCCCGGTTGATTCGCGAGGAGGGGGCCGCGGAGGCGGTCTTCTCCTACAGCGACGTGTCGCACGAGTATGTGATGGGTCTGGCCTCGAAGGTGCTCGCCCTCGGCGCCGACTTCCGGCTGCTCGGCCAGGAGGCGACCGAGATCGCCTCCGAGAAGCCGGTCCTCGCGGTCCTGGCGGCGCGCACCGGATGCGGCAAGAGTCAGACGACGCGACGGATCTGCACGATCCTCCGGGAGATGGGCAAGAAGACCGTCGCGATCCGGCATCCGATGCCGTACGGCGATCTGGTCAAGCAGGGGGTGCAGCGGTTCGAGACGATCGAGGACCTGAAGCGCCACGACTGCACCATCGAGGAGATGGAGGAGTACGAGCCGCACATCAAGAACGGAACGATCGTCTATGCCGGGGTCGACTACGAGAAGATCCTCCGCGAAGCGGAGAAGGAGGCGGACATCGTCCTCTGGGACGGGGGGAACAACGATACCTCGTTCTACCGTCCGGATCTGCAGATCGTCGTGGTCGATCCGCTGCGACCGGGCCACGAGACGCGGTTCCATCCCGGGCACACGAATCTGCTCGGCGCCGACGTGGTCGTGATCAACAAGGTCGAGTCGGCGAGCCTGGAGGGGATCGAGGAGGTCCGCCGCAACGTGCGGGAGGCGGTCCCGTCGGCCGTGGTCGTCGACGCGGCGAGCCCGCTCTTCGTCGAGGAGGGGGAGAAGATCCGCGGGAAGCGGGTGCTGGTGATCGAAGACGGACCGACCCTGACCCACGGCGGGATGACCTTCGGGGCGGGGACGGTCGCCGCGCGCAAGTACGGCGCGGCGGAGATCGTCGATCCGCGGCCGTATCTCGTCGGAGACATGGAAGCGACGTTCCGCAAGTATCCGGAGATCGGAACGCTGCTGCCGGCGATGGGGTACGGCGAGAAGCAGATGGCGGACCTGCAGGAGACGATCAACCGCACCCCGTGCGATCTGGTCGTGATCGGAACGCCGATCGACGTCCGCCGGATCCTGAAGCTCGAGAAGCCGTCGGTGCGGGTGACCTACGAGCTGCAGGAGATCGGACGGCCGGGCTTGACCGATGTGCTGGAGGAGTTCCTCCGCAGGGGGACCGGGAGGTGAGGGGACGATGAACATTCACGAGTATCAGGCGAAGGAGATCTTCCGCAACGCCGGGATCCCGGTGCCGGAAGGAACGGTGGCGACGACGGTCGAGCAGGTCCGGGACATCGCCGCGCGGTTCGGGACCCGCGTCGTCGTGAAGGCGCAGGTCCATACCGGAGGCCGGGGCAAGGCGGGCGGCGTCAAGCTCGCCCACAACCCCGAGGAGGCGGCCGGGCTCGCCGAGAAGATCCTCGGGATGGAGATCAAGGGACACGTGGTGCGGAAGGTCCTGGTGACCCCGGCCGTGGACATCTCGCACGAGTACTACCTCGGCGTCGTCCTCGACCGGGCGGCGGGACGCCCGCTGGTCATGGTCTCCCGCGAGGGAGGCATCGACATCGAGGAGGTCGCGAAGACGAACCCCGGAGCGATCCTCCGGGAGCACTTCGACCCGTCCACCGGCCTCTACCCGTTCCAGGCCCGCCAGCTCGCGTACGGGATCGAGCCGGAACCGCACTTCGCCAAGCAGATCGCGTCGATCCTGATCAAGCTCTGCCGCTGCTTCGCGCAGGTGGACGGATCGCTGGCCGAGATCAACCCGCTGATCCGCACGCCCGGCGGCGAGATGATCGCGATCGACGCGAAGATCAACCTCGACGACAGCGCCCTGTTCCACCATCACGACCTCGAGGCGATGCGGGACTCGAGCGCGGAGTCGGCGAACGAGGCGGCGGCGCGGGAGATGGGGCTGTCGTACATCAAGCTGGACGGGGCGATCGGCTGCGTCGTCAACGGCGCCGGGCTCGCGATGGCGACGATGGACCTCGTGAAGCACTTCGGCGGGAGCCCCGCGAACTTCCTCGACATCGGCGGATCCTCCAGCCCGGACAAGGTGATCACCGCGATCCGGATCATCACGGAGGACCAGAACGTCAAGGTGATCCTATTCAACATCTTCGGGGGGATCACCCGGTGCGACGACGTCGCCAACGGACTCATCCGGGCGCTCTCGGCGACGAAGGTCAAGCTGCCGATCGTCGCCCGGTTGACCGGGACGAACGAGGAGGAAGCGCGGCAGATCCTGGGCTCGGTCGAGGGCCTCACCCCGGCGGAAACGATGGATGAGGCGGTGCAGCGGGCCGTCGAGCTGGCCCGCTAGGGGGAGGAGGACGAGGATGAGCATTCTGATCGACGAGAAGAGCCGCGTCGTGGTCCAGGGGATCACCGGCAGGGACGGGGCGTTCCACTCCCGCGCGATGAAGGCCTACGGGACGAATCTGGTCGCGGGGGTCACCCCCGGAAAGGCCGGTGAGCGGGTCGACCAGGTTCCGGTCTACAACACCGTGGCCGACGCGGTTCGCGAGACGGGAGCCGACACGTCGGTCGTCTACGTGCCGCCCGCGTTCGCGAAGGACGCGATCCTCGAGGCCGCCTACGCCGGCGTCCGCCTGGTCGTGGCGATCACCGAGGGGATCCCCGCGCTGTCGATGGTCGAGGTCTTGCAGACCCTCAACCGACTCGGAACCCGGCTGGTCGGCCCGAACTGCCCCGGGTTGATCTCGCCGGGCAAGTGCAAGGTCGGGATCATGCCGGGGGAGATCCACAAGCAGGGGCCGGTCGGCGTCGTTTCCCGCAGCGGCACGCTGACCTACGAGATGGTCTACCAGCTCACGAAGACCGGGATCGGGCAGTCGACCTGCATCGGGATCGGCGGGGACCCGATCATCGGGACCAACTTCATCGACGTGCTCTCGCTCTTCGAGGCCGACCCGGAGACGAAGGCGGTGGTCATGATCGGCGAGATCGGCGGCTCGGCCGAAGAGGAGGCCGCCGAGTTCGTGAAATCGAAGATGAGCAAGCCGGTCGTCGGGTTCATCGCCGGACAGACCGCCCCTCCCGGCAAGCGGATGGGGCACGCCGGCGCGATCATCTCGGGCGGAAGCGGGACGGCGGCGGAGAAGATCAAGGCGCTCAGCGCCGCGGGGATCCCCGTGGCGAAGATCCCGTCCGAGGTCGGGCCGCTGATGAAGGAGGCGCTGGGGCTGTGAGCCCGGAGCGTCGAGGAGCCGGTCGCCGGGAACGAACGTTGCAGGAAGGGGAGCTACGGTGCAGCAGACGCTGATGATGATCAAGCCGGACGCGGTGGAGCGGAGCTTGACCGGGAGGATCCTCTCCCGCGTCGAGGAGGCGGGGTTGCGGATCCTCCGCCTGCGCATGGTGCGGCTCACGCCCGAGCAGGCGCGCGACTTCTACAAGGTCCACGAGGGGAAGCCGTTTCTCGACTCCCTCGTCGCGTTCATGGCGGGCGGCCCGATCGTCGCCGCCGTCCTCGAGGGGGAGGATGCGATCGATCGGCTCGAGAAGATCGTCGGCGCGACCGATCCGGCGAACGCGGAGGAGGGAACGATCCGCAAGGAGTTCGGCCTGAACATCGAGAAGAACTCCGTCCACCGCTCCGATGCGCCCGAGACCGCCGAAAACGAGATCGCCTGGTTCGATCTGAACCTGGCGCTGCGACCGGAGCCTCGGTAGGGAAAGGGATGTCCGAGGAGCGCACCCCGTTTTCCATCGCCCTGGAGACCCTGAACGAAGGGATGAACCTGCGCCGTCTCGAGGGGCGGGCGGACGAGATCGACCTTCCCGAAGACGACGGAGAGGTCCTCGGGCCGATCGTCCTGGAGGGGCGGTTCATCCGCTCGCACACGAACGTGGAGGTCCAGGGCCGGCTGGCGGTCCGCCTCCGGCAGCGCTGCGTCCGCTGCCTGGCGGAGTTGGAGGCGGTTCTCGAACCGGAGATCCGGGTCTATTGCAAGCGGAGGCGGGATCGGGAAGGGGCGACGGCCGAGGGGGACGCCCCCGAAGAGGGGCTGGTGTACTATGATGGTCGGGTTCTGGACCTGGGCGGGGAGATCCGAGAGACGCTCCTCCTCGAGATCCCCGGCCATCCCCTCTGCCGGCCGCACTGCAAGGGGTTGTGTCCGCGTTGCGGAAATGACAGAAATCTGGGAGACTGCGCCTGCCCTCCCCAAGGGACGGCCGGCCCCTGGGAGGCCCTGCGTTCGATCCTGGAGGACGACCGTCCCCGGCAGGATGGAGAGCGCGGGGAAGGATGAGCGAGCCGCAAAGACGGCCGGAACAACGGAAACCGCTAGGGAAGAAGAGGAACCAAGCCCCATGGCCCTACCGAAGAGAAGACACTCGAGCACGCGCCGGAAGAAGCGCCGGGCGAACTGGAAGCTGAGCCCGCCCTCCATCAACCGTTGTCCCAGCTGCGGGGCGGCACGCCGGCCGCATCGTGTCTGCCCGTCCTGCGGTCACTACCGGGATGAGCTGATCCAGCCGAAGTAGGGGACCCACGCATCGGTGATCGATCGGACCACAGGCAGCCGGGAGGCGCGTTGAATCTGGCTCCCGTAACCCGCCCCATCCGGGTGGCCCTGGACGCCATGGGCGGCGACTCCGCCCCGATGGTGGAGGTCCAGGGCGCGATCCAGGCTGCCCGGGAACTCAACGGGACGCTCCGGATCGTCCTCGTCGGGGACGAGGAGCGGATCTACCGGCACCTCGACCGGGCCGAGGCGGAGGAGCTGGGGATCTCGGTGGAGCACGCCGCCGAGTACGTCTCGAGCTCCGAGTCGGCCGCCTTCTCGTTCCGGCGAAAGCAGGGGTCGAGCATCGTGGTCGCGACACAGCTCCTGCGGAGGGGCAAAGCGGAGGCGGTCGTCAGCTCCGGCAACACGGGCGCGGTCGTCACCTCCGCGCTCCTGACGCTGGGCCGCATCCCGGGGATCCAGAGACCGGCGATCGCCGTCATCGTCCCGACACGGACCGGGCACACGATCCTCCTCGACGCGGGAGCGAATTCGGACTCGAAGGCGAATCATCTCTACCAGTACGCCGTGATGGGGGGGGTCTATGCACACGAGATCTTCCAGGTGCCCGAGCCGCGGGTCGGGCTGCTGAACATCGGCGAGGAGGATTCCAAGGGCTCCGAGGTCGCGGTCCAGGCGTACAAGCTGCTGAGCGAGGCGCGGCCCCATCTCAACTTCATCGGCAACGTGGAAGGACGGGACATCCTGAAGGGGACCGCCGACATCGTGGTCTGCGACGGGTTCACCGGCAACGTCATCCTGAAATTCGCCGAGAGCGTCGTGGGGATGTTCATGCAGACGGTCCGGCGGGAGATGGAGACCAATCTCAAGTTCCGCGTCGGCGCGTTGCTGCTCAAGCCGGTCTTCCGGCGTCTGAAGTCGAAGCTGAACTACGAGGAGTACGGCGGCGCGCCGCTCCTCGGCGTCAACGGCGTTTGCGTGATCAGCCACGGGAGCTCGTCCCCCCTGGCGATCAAGAACGCGATCCGGGTCGCGGCCGAATCGAGCCGGAAGAAGGTCAACAACCAGATCAAAGAGGAGCTGGATCGTGAACGTCCAGAGCGACAAGTCCTCGGTTAGGCCGGTCCGTTTCGCGGGCACCGGTTCGGCGGTTCCGGATCCCGTTCTGACGAACGCGGATCTGGAGAAGATCGTCGACACCTCCGACGAGTGGATCGTCACGCGGACGGGGATCCGGGAACGCCGCATCGCCCCGGAGGGGCTGGTCACGAGCGACCTCGCCCTCCCGGCGGCGAAGACGGCGATGGAGGAGGCCGGGGTCGGCGCCGAGGATCTGGACGGGATCATCTGCGCGACCGTCACCCCGGACCAGGTGTTCCCCTCGATGGGCTGCACGCTGCAGTCGAAGCTCGGGGCGAAGCGCGCGTTCGCTTTCGACGTCAGCGCGGCTTGCTCCGGCTTCCTCTATTCGTTGAGCGTGGCCCAAGGGATGATCGCCTCCTGGCGAGCGAACACGGTGCTCGTGGTCGGCGCGGAGCTTCTCTCCCGCGTCACGAACTGGTCGGATCGCACGACCTGCATCCTCCTTGCCGACGGCGCGGGCGCGGCGATCCTCCAACCGGGGGACGAAGAGCACGGGATCCTCTCGCTGACCCTCGGCGCCGACGGGAACTTCGGCTCCTTGATCGAGCAGCCGGCCGGCGGAAGCAAGCTCCCGGCCTCCGAGGAGACGGTCCGCAACCATCTCCATTGCATCCACATGAGAGGCAACGAGGTGTTCAAGATGGGGGTGCGGACGATGGCGGACGAGTGCGTGAAGGCGCTCGGGCTGGCGGGATACGGCGCGCAGGACGTCGACCTGCTCGTCACGCATCAGGCGAACCTCCGGATCATCGAAGCGACCGCGAAGCGGCTCGGCATCTCGCCGGAAAAGGTATTCACCAACATCCAGAAGTATGGTAATACCAGCGCAGCTTCGATCCCGATCGCGCTGGACGAGGCGCGGAAGGCCGGCCGGCTCCACAGCGGAGACCTCGTCGCGCTCGTGGGCTTCGGCGGGGGATTGACGTGGGGCGCGGCGGTGGTCCGTTGGTAGACGGGGGGACCGGGCGGTGGTGAAGACGGCGTTCCTCTTCCCAGGACAAGGCTCGCAGCAGGTCGGCATGGGGCGGGACCTCGTCGACCGGTATCCGGAGGCGCGGGAAGTCTTCGAGACGGCGGATCGGGTCCTCGACGCCCCCCTCTCCCGGATCTGCTTCGAGGGCCCCGAGGAGGAGCTCCGGGAGACGCGGAACACCCAGCCGGCCCTGTTCGTCCACAGCATCGCCGTTCTCCGTGCGCTCGAGGCGCGCGCCCCGCTGTCGTTCCAGGCCGCTGCGGGACACAGCCTGGGCGAGTACACCGCCTACGTCGCGGCGGGGAGTCTCCGCTTCGAGGACGGCCTTCGGCTGGTGCGGCGTCGCGGGGAGCTGATGCACCAGGCCGGTCGCGAGCGTCCGGGAACGATGGCGGCGGTGCTCGGCCTCTCTCACGAGGAGATCCGGAGCGCTCTCGATGAGGTCGACGGGGTCGTCGTTCCGGCGAACGTGAACTCGCCGGGCCAGATCGTGATCTCCGGCGAGGTCGACGCGGTGGAGCGGGCGATGACGAAGTGCAAGGAGGCGGGCGCGAAGAGGGTGATCGGACTCGTCGTCGCGGGGGCGTTCCACTCTCCGTTGATGGAGGCGGCGGCCCGCGGGCTGCGGGAAGCCCTCGACGCGTCGACGATCTCTCCCGCACAGGTGCCCGTCTACGCGAACGAGAGCGCCGGTCCGACGCGGGAGTCGGCGGAGATCCGAGAGAGCCTCGCCCGCCAGCTCCTCTCGCCCGTGCGATGGGAGGAGACGATCCGGCGGATGCGGAAGGACGGCTTCGAACGATTCGTCGAGATCGGCTCGGGACGCGTGCTGTCCGGTCTCGTTCGGGCGACGGATCGCGGGGCGACGACCGCCACGGTCGGGAAGGCGGAGGAGATCGAACGTTTCGACGCAGGAGGGGAGCCATGAGCGATCCCGCGAACCAGGGCCGGTCGGGTCGGGATCCCGAGCCCGCCCGGATCGCGCTGGGCACCGGGGGAAGCCGGGGGATCGGACGGGGCATCGCGCTGCGTCTCGCCCGCGACGGCAACGACCTCGTGCTCGTCGATCGGTCCGGGGAGGACGACGGGCCCGCGGTCCGGGAGATCCTTGCGCTCGGGCGCCGTTGTCTCCACGTTCGCTGCGACGTCTCCGAGCCGGAACAGGTGGAGGCGCTGGCCGGACGGGTCACCGAGGAGATGGGACCGGTCCAGATCCTCGTCAACAACGCGGGGGTCACGCGGGACAACCTGGTCCTCCGGATGCGCCCGGAAGAATGGGACACGGTGCTCGGAATCAACCTTCGCGGCGCCTTCTTGTGCACGAAGGGGTTCGCCAGAGGGATGATGAAGGCGCGTTGGGGGAGGATCATCAACGTCACCTCGGTCGTCGGCCTGACGGGCAACAAGGGCCAGGCGAACTACACGGCGGCCAAGGCGGGCTTGATCGGATTCACGAAGTCGGTGGCCAAGGAGCTGGCCGAACGGGGGATCACGGTGAACGCCGTGGCCCCGGGGTTCATTGAGACCTCGATGACCGAGGCTCTGCCGCAGGAGGCCCAGGAGGCGCTGCGGGGAAACATCCCCCTGCGCTACTTCGGGCAACCGGAGGACGTGGCGCACGCCGTTTCGTATCTCGCCTCCGACGAGGCGAGGTATGTCACGGGGCAGGTTCTTGCGGTGGATGGCGGAATGTCGATGTCGTGATGGGGAATGATGGTCCCCGGGAGGATGGATCGATGGAAAACTACGAACAGAAGATCCGTGACATCATCGTCGAGCAGCTTGGGGTGGCTCCGGAGAAGGTGACCCCCGAGGCTTCGTTCATCGACGACCTCGGCGCCGATTCGCTCGATACCGTCGAGCTGGTCATGGCGCTCGAGGAGGCGTTCGAGATCGAGATCCCCGACGAAGCCGCAGAGAAGATGGAGCGGGTCAAGGACGCCATCCAGTACTTGAAGGAGCATCTCGAGGCGAAGAACTAGACCCTGGAGTACGAGCATGCCCAATCGAGTCGTTGTCACCGGCATGGGGGCGCTGACCCCGATCGGCCTCTCCGTCGGGAGCTTTTGGAACTCCCTCGTCGAGGGACGAGGGGGGATCGCGCCGATCACCCGGTTCGACACGTCCGATCAGGACGTCCGGTTCGCCGGTGAGCTGAAGGGATTCCAGCCGACCGACCACATGGAACCGAAGGAGGCGAAGCGGACCGATCCGTTCGTCCAGTACGCCATCGTGGCCGGTCGGGAGGCGGTCCACAGCTCCGGTTTGAACGTCGAGGAGGTCGACGGGGAGCGGTTCGGGGTGATCGTCGGCTCGGGCATCGGCGGAATCACGACCTTCGAGCAGCAGCAGCGGATCCTGTTCAAGAAGGGGCCCGCGCGTGTGAGCCCCTTCTTCGTCCCGATGATGATCGTCGACATGGCCTCCGGGCAGCTTTCGATCGAGTACGGGGCGAAAGGGAGCAACTTCGCGACGGTCTCGGCCTGTTCCTCCGGCGCCCACGCGATCGGAGAGGGGTTCCGTCTGATCCGGGACGGGGATCTGGACGTCGTTCTCGCGGGGGGGAGCGAGGCGCCGATCATGCCGCTCTCTCTGGCGGGATTCTCGAACATGCGGGCGCTCTCGAGCCGGAACGACGAACCGGGGAGGGCCAGCCGTCCGTTCGACAAGGAGCGAGACGGGTTCGTGATGGCCGAGGGGGCCGGGATCGTCGTCCTGGAGCAGCTCGAGAGCGCGCGGGCGCGTGGCGCGAAGGTGCTGGCGGAGATCGTCGGATACGGCTCCACGGCCGACGCGCACCACATCACCGCTCCGGCTCCGGCGGGCGAGGGAGCCGCTCGGGCCATGAAGCTCGCGCTCTCGGGCGCCGGAATGAATCCGGAGGAGATCGACTACATCAACGCGCATGGGACCTCGACCCCTCTGAACGACAAGTACGAGACGGTGGCGATCCGATCGGTGTTCGGGGACCATGCGGACCGACTCGCGGTGAGCTCCACGAAGTCGATGACCGGGCACCTGCTCGGCGCGGCGGGGGGCGTCGAGCTGATCGCGACGGTCCTGACCATGATAGAGGGAGTCATCCCTCCGACGATCAACTACGAGAATCCCGATCCCGACTGCGACCTCAACTACGTTCCGAACAAAGCGGAGCGAAGGCCCGTCCACGGTGCCCTGACCAATTCGCTCGGCTTCGGGGGCCACAACGTGAGCCTCGCGCTTCGGAAGGTCGAGGACGGAACCGGCTGATGTAGCTGGCGGCGTCCGCGGGCGGTCACGCGATCGGCGGGAGAGGCGCGATGCGGTTTCCATGGATCTGGCGACGGAAGCCGCCTTCAGAAAAGCAGGTCAAGCAGCAGGCGATCCGGGATGCGCTCTCCGCCTTCGAACGCCGGACGGGGATCCGTTTCGGCGACCGGGGGATCCTGGAACAGGCGTTGACCCACCGCTCGTTCCTCGGGAGCAACGGGGGCGATCCGAACCGCTCGAACGAACGCCTCGAGTTCCTGGGCGATTCGGTTCTGGAGCTGATCGTCATCGAGCACCTCTACCGCAGCTTTCCGCTCGATCGCGAAGGGGAGCTGACGAAGAAGAAATCCCTCCTGGTCAGCAAGGGAGTGCTCGCAACGCGTGCCGAGCAGATGGGGCTCGGCGAGTTCGTCCTCCTCAGCGACAGCGAGCGCGACTCCGGCGGAGCGGAGCGGGCGTCCATCCTCGCAGACTCCTTCGAGGCCGTCGTCGGCGCGATCTACCTCGATCGCGGGATCCGCAGGGCGCGGCGCTTCGTCGAGACGCACCTGCTCGCGACCGCGACGACGATCCTGGAGGATCGGGCCCACCTCAACTTCAAGAGCCTCCTGCAGGAGTATGTCCAGGCGAAGCACAAGACCCACCCCCGCTATCGGGTGGTGAGCGAGATCGGTCCGGATCACATGAAGCTGTTCACGGTCGACGTGTCGGTCCGCGGGTCGCTGCTCGGCAAGGGGCAGGGCCGGAACAAGAAGGAGGCGGAGCAGAACGCGGCGGGGGACGCCCTGGAGCGGCTGCGCCTCGAAGACCGAACCGACCCGATCCTCAATCGAAATCCCGATCCGCAGCCGGCCCCGCCGCCGGAAGAGGACGCCGGCTCCTGACGGGATCGAGACCGATCAGTTCACGCGTAGCGTGAGCGTCGCCAGAACGCGTCGATCGGTGACCTCCTCCCGGTACCGCAGCCCGGTCGGATGGGAAGCGCTTCTCTCGTATCCACCGTGCTGATAGGCGAGATCCAGGGTCAGCGATTCGCCGAGCAGAGCGCCGAGGCCGAAGGTATACGCGTAGCGGTCCCGGTCGAACCGGGCCTCCTCGTAGCGACGTGCCTGGACGTCGGTCAGCAGCAGGCGGTAGGCGAGCGGCTGCAGCGCGTACCCCGCGCGGATCCGCACCGGAGTCGAGAACGGGATGAGGTACTCGGCCCCGAAGTGGAGGTCGACGGTCTCCCGGTAGGCGTTCTCCCGGTCGACGGTTCGGACGGGACCGGCGAAGCGGACCTGCGTCCAGTCGGTGAAGAGGGCGTCGGCGGAGACGATCAGGTTCTGGCGAGCCAGCGCCAGTCCGGCGCCCAGTCGGAACGGCAGGTCGATCTCATCGGTGATGCTGAACTCCGCCGAGTCCTCGCCGTCGATCTCCTCGTAGAGGATCCCGTCGAAGTCGAGCGATTCGGGGAACCGGATGAGGAGGCCGAAGCGGATCGCGGGGTCGAGCTCGACCAGGGCGCCGACCGATCCCGTCAGGCCGCTGATGTCGACATCGGTCGTCTCGTAGAGGTCGGAGAACCCCCCGCCCGACGCGTCATAGCGGTAGGTCCGTTCCCGGAAGCTGTCGCCGCTCAGGATGATCCCGGAGGCGCCGAGGGTCACGTTCGGGCTGACCTGGAGAGCCGCGGACACGGCGTAGGCGCCGAGCCCCCCCGTCTCGTAGATCCCTTCCTCCTCGAACGGCTGATCGCTCGACGCGGGGCTCCGCTGGTAGAAGTCCGAATCGAGGCTGCTGATTCTGCCGTACTGGAAGCCGATGACGAACCGCCCCCGGTACGTCGGGAACGGGTAGGCGAAGCCGAGATCGGCGAAGCGGGTCTTGCCGTACTCCGCTCGGGTGGGGCTGCCCAGGTACCGGACCTCCCGGTCCGCATCCTGGTGCGAGAATCCGGCGGCGAGCTCGATCCCACGCACCAGGCCGAGCGTCGCGGGGTTGGCCAGACAGGCGGAATGATCGTCCGCGATGGTCAGCGACGCGCCGCCCATCCCGGCGTAGCGCGCGGCGACCGGTGTCCGGTGGGTCAGGGGGATCTCGGGGAGGTTCTGCGTCTCTCCCTGGGCGCGCGCTGCGTCCGGGGCGAGCCCAGCCAGGAGCATCACCATCAGCAAACAGAAACCCGGCCCCCTCCACGGGGACCGGCCCCTCGTCCGTCGTTTCAACACCGTCGCCTCCTTCGATCGCTCGGGGGGCGCGGCCCGCCCGGTCTCATCGACCCCAGAGGTTCCTCTTCTTCTCTTTCTTCTTTTCCGGCTTCTCGTCCTCGTCGTCGGAGCGGGATCTCTCCTCCTTCCCCGACGGAGGCGAATCGGGGCTCGGGTTGCCCTGATACGGGATGAAACCCGGGCCGCCGCCGCTGCGGCTCCAGACGTTGCGCCCCTCCCGGGCCGGGGGGAGGACCGGCGCGTCGTCGCCGGGCCGGTAGTACCAGTAGTCGTCGTACCACCAGGGGTTCCCGTAATACGAGGCCCACGGAGCCGGATAATAGGAATACCAGGAGGATCCGTACGCCTCGGTGTACCCGTACAGGTCCTCGTCCACGTGGCAGTCGGCGCAGGGACGCTGCGTCCCGTGGACGTCGACCATGTCGTGGGTCGCGGGGTGCCGGAGCATGGTATAGCAGCCCCCCCCGGCGAGTGCGGCGAGGACGAACACGAGCAGGATGGGACGAATTCGATGCATGAGCGGCTTGCTCCTTTCCCCGAACGGGTCTACACCGGAGTATAGGAGCCGGTTCATCACCCTGTCAAAAAGGCTCCCGCGGCCGCTGTGCTAGGATCGCGCGTACGTTCCGCCGCAAGGAGATCGATGTGAAGAGGTTGTTCACCGTTCTGTTCGCCGTCGGGGTCCCCCTGCTCCTGTCGGGCGCTCCGGCCGAGGGAGAGGGGCCGGAAGCCTGGGATCGCTTCCTCCGAGGGATCCAGCTCGCGGAGGAGGGACGTCTGGAGGAGGCCGCCCAGGAGCTGAGAGCCGCCCGAACGCTCGATCCCGACGCTCCGGACGTTTCGCGGGAGCTGGCCCGCGTGCTGCTCGAGGCGCGCCGTCCGAAGGAGGCGCTCGAGCCCGCCCGCGAAGCGATCCGTCTCGCTCCCGAAGAGGCGGAGAGCCATGCGGTC
Organism: Candidatus Eiseniibacteriota bacterium; assembly: GCA_014729455.1. Classification (GTDB taxonomy): domain Bacteria; phylum Eisenbacteria; class RBG-16-71-46; order CAIMUX01; family VGJL01; genus WJJW01. The sequence continues at coordinate 13,166 of WJJW01000284.1, read as the reverse complement.
CTCGGGCAGGCCCTGCTGCAGCTTTCCCGGTCCTCCGAAGCGCTGGAGCCGTTGCGCCGCGCGATGGAGCTCGCCCCGGAGGAACGGAGCCATCGGGTGAACCTCCTGCTCGCGCTGGAGTCGATCGGAAAGCTCGAAGAGGCGTGCCGGCTGGTGGAGCCGAGCGAGGGCGGGATCGAGCCGGAGAGCCCGTACCTGCTGATGCGGCGGGGAACGCTCCGGACCCGGCTGGGCCGTCCCCAGGAAGCGCTGGAGGACTATCTGGCGGCGCTGGTGCAGGCTCCCGGCTACCCGGGTGCGGCGGATCACCTGCTGGCCCTCTGCTGGAGGCTCGGTCCCTCCCGCGTGACCGCATCGGCTTGCCGGCGGGCGCTGGAGGCGGTGCCGCACCGGACCGACCTGCGGCGCGAACTCACGCGGATCCTGATCCTGCTCAACCGCCAGGAGGAGGCGATCCCGGATCTCGAGCGGCTGATGATCGACGATCCGAGCGATCCGCGGGTGCCGATGCAGCTCGGGGTGGTCCGGTTCGGCCAGGAGCGGTTGCGCGAAGCGATCGCTCTCTTCCGTCGAGCGCGCCGCCTCGATCCCGACCTGCAGGACTCGGGCGACTGGCTCTGGAGGGCCCTGAGCCGCGCGGACAGCGTGGAGGCCGCCCTCCGCGTGGCCGAGGAGATGGCAGCGGCGGAGCCGGAGAGCCCGAAGGCTGTTTGGTACTACGCCCGCTCGCTGGCACGGCTCGGGAGGACGGAGGAGTCCTTGGCCGCATTGAAGACGGTCCACCGGCTGGATCCCGAGAACCGGCAGGCCCGCCTGCTCGCCGCGATCCTCCTCGACGAGCAGGGGGACGGCGACGGCGCCCGGACGCAGCTCGAGAAGATCCTGGAAGGGAACGAGACGGATCGGGAGATCCTCTTCCGCCTGGCCGTCCTCGAGGACCGTCAAGGACGGACCGAGGCCGCGCTGGTCTGGCTGCGCCGCCTGATCGAGGCGCATCCGGATGACGCAATGGCCCTGAACTACGCTGGTTACATGTGCGCGACGAACGGCGTGGCGCTGGAGGAGGCCCTGGAGTGGACCCGCCGGGCGGCGGAGCTGGAACCGGAGACGGCCGCCTATGTGGACAGCTACGGGTGGGTCCTCTACCAGCTCGGCCGGCACGAAGAGGCGGTGACGCAACTCGAACGGGCGCGCGATCTTGACCCGGACGAGCCGGAGATCCTCATGCATCTGGCCCGGGCGTACCGATCGGCGGGGAAGGTCGAGGCCGGGGTCCGGCTGCTGCGGAATCGGCTCCGTACCGCTCCCGCGGACCGGGAGACCCGGGAGCTGCTGCAGCTCTGGGAGGGGAAGAGCCCCGCCGACTCCGGGAACCCTCGATGAGGACGCGGGGTACAAGCCCCCGATAGAGGAGAACGCATGGTTGGTCGGGACGACCGCTCGTCCGCCCGAGACTACGCTTCGCTCTCCGACGAGGAGCTGATGGAGGAGATCGTCCGCGGCGCCGAGGAGGCGTTCTCCGCATTGGTATCGCGTTACCAGGGTCGGGTCATCAACGTGGTGTCCCGCCTGATCAGCGATCGGGACCGCGCCCAGGAAATCGCGCAGGAGACGTTCCTGCGGGTGTTCATCCACCGGGAGCGGTACCGACCGAGCGGGAAGTTCAGCACATGGCTCTACACGATCGCGATGAACCTCGCGAAGAACGAGATCCGGCGCCGGGTCCGCGCACGGGGGATGGTCTCCCTCGACAAACTCCTGGAAGCGACCGGGGATTCGGGAGGGTTCATCGCGGATGCCAAACCGGGTCCGGAGCGGCTCTACCGCCGACGCGACGTCGAGGAGAAGGTCACGAAGGCGATCGACCAGCTTCCGCCCAAGTTCCGGGAAGTGATCGTGCTCCGCGACATCCAGCAGCTCTCCTACGAGGAGATCGGGGACGTGCTCAAGATCCCCGGAGGAACGGTTCGGTCACGCATCAACCGGGCTCGCCTGGCCCTGAAAGAAATTCTCGATCCAGCAATAGAGGGGACCGCCGATGAACTGTAAGAGCGCACGCGACCTTTTCTCCTCCCGTCTCGACGGGAGACTCAGCTTCGCAGAAGAGCGTCGCTTGGATGATCATCTCGATCGTTGCAGCCGCTGCTCCGCCGAGCTGGCGAAGGTGGAACGGAACCTCCAGTGGGTTCGCGACCTTCCCGAAGTCCCTCCGACCGAAGGGTTCCTCGAGGACGTGCTCCTCTCCGTTCGCCGGTATCAGGCCGAGGGGATCCGTCCGCCGGAGCCGAGCTGGATCGAACGATTCCGGTCGCTTCTTCCGACCGGCTGGATCGCGACGCCTCGGCTCGCCGGAGCCGCGCTCGTTCTCGGCCTCGCCATCGGAGTGGGAGGAGCGATGCTCGCTCTGCGGACGCCCGATCCGGTTCCGGTCGCGGAACGGACGCCGGCGCCCGAGACGGCGCGGCCGGAAGCGGCTCGGGGGGAAGCGACGCTTGCGGCGACCGACGAAGCGCCGGCAGCGGGCCAGTTCGAGGATCTCGTCGACGAGATGCTCCAGAGGCTGGAGTCCGAGGAGCCCGTCGACGGGGAACCTTCCCCCACCGAGGATCTCGATTGGGGATCCGCCTACAGCCAGGACGCGCTCGGGCGCCAGGTGGGGACCGCCGACCAGAACAGGAGGCCTCGTGATCCGAACTCCCGGGTCACCATCGTCTTCTAGGCATCCCCGGCCTTTCCTGGCGGGGGTCTTGTGTCTTCTACTCGTCGGTCTGGCTCCGCGTCCCTCCGTCGGGGACGACCTCACCGAGCGGATCGACGAGATCCTACGCGCCAGCGAGCCGGGGATCGTGCGGATCGACGTCCGCCGGCCGTGGAGCGCTCACTGGAACGATCCCCCGCCCTGGAAGGTCGATTCGCTCGCCGCGCTCCGGATCCAGGGCACGGGAGTCGTTTGGGATCGGAATGGCACGATCGTCACCGTCGCCGATCTCGCCCAGCCGGGAGACAGCCTGCACGTCCGGGTCGGTTCGGGACAGCCGCACCCGGCCGACTATCTCGGGCAGGATCCGGAGATCGGGTTGAGCGTGATCCGGATGCGTGATCCGGCCGACCTCGTGCCGATCCCCCGCGGCGCGCCGGATCCCCTCGCACCCCGCAGCTGGACGCTCCTCGTCGGCTACGAGGAAGACCGAAGGGAGCCGCACCTGTCGGTGAGCCGGATCCTCGGACGGATCCCGACCGAGCCGTTCTGGAGAGCCCGCCTCGCCACCAGCTTCGATCCGAGAATGGCGGGTTCGGCGGCCCTCGACGGTGCGGGGCGCTGGATCGGCATCCTGCTCGGAGAAGGACAGGAGAGCCTGCTGCTCGCCACCCGGTCCGGCAAAGGGCCGGTGGAGTACTGCATGCGGGCCTCCCGCCCGGGCGATGCGGCCTGGGTCGTCCCGGTGGCGCTGATCGCCGCCCGCGTCGACTCGATCCGAGACGGGTTGGCCGGTCGCGAGGGGTTCCTCGGTGTGCGCGCGCGTCTTCCCGATCCCGACGCCGACGCGGGCGGCGGGGTGGTCATCGCCGAGGTGATCCAGGCGAGCCCGGCCGGCTTCGCGGGGATCCAGCCCGAGGATCGCCTGACCGCGTTCGCGGGCGAGGAACTGGACGGCTGGGACGAGCTGACCTCCCGGGTCGCCGCGACGGGGCCCGGCCGGAGCGTCCGGATCGAGCTGGAACGGAACGGAAGGTCCCGGAGCCTCGAGGTCCGGCTCGGCGACCGCGGCCACGCGATCTGGAAGGAGGGCCAGAGGCGCCAGGTCGGCGGCCGGGAACGGCGGCTGGAACGCCGGATCGAGGATCTGCAGCGGGAGCTGCAGCTTCTCCGGCACCTGGCCACGGCCTACCGTTAGCGGCACTGGACTCCCGATCACCCCGGTGCTAGCGTCCCGACATGGCGGCCCCGTGTCTCCTCCCCGGTCGTCCCCCACGCTCCCTTCTCCGGCACGTCCGCCGGAGCGGATCCATCCGCCGCGCCCTGCCGCCGCCCCACCGCAGGTCCTCTGAACCGGAGGCTCGATGAGCCGCGAGATCGCCGTCGATCTGGGGGAGCGCTCCTATCGCGTCCTGCTCTCTCCTCTCCGCGAGTGGAACGGGATCGAGCTGCCGGAGATCGGATCGGAAGGGCAGGGGCTGCTGGTGAGCGACGATCGGGTCGGGCCGCTCTGGGCGGACCGGGTGGGGGAGGGGTTCCGGCGGCGGGGGCTCGCGACCCGGACGTCCCTGTTCCCGGCGGGAGAGAAGTCGAAGCGTTGGGAGACGTTGCTGGGTCTGTACGACGCCTGCCTCGAGGTCGAGATTCGCCGGGACGGCTGGATTCTCGCCCTCGGCGGAGGCGTGGCGGGGGATCTCGCCGGATTCGCGGCGGCGACCTACCTGCGCGGCGTCGCCTTCATCCAGATCCCGACCAGTCTCCTGGCGATGGTCGACTCGAGCGTCGGCGGGAAGGTCGGGATCGACTATGCGGGCGCGAAGAACCTGGTGGGCGCGTTCCACCAGCCGCGGCTGGTCCTGGCGGCGCCCGAGTTCCTCTCCACCCTTCCGGACGAGGAGCTGGCCAATGGACTGGCGGAGGTCGTGAAGGCCGGGCTGATCGGCGATCCGGCCCTTTTTGCGTTGTTGGAAGAGCGGGTCGAGCCGATCTGGAGGAGAGAGGAACCCGTCCTCGAGGAGATGATCGCCCGGGCGATCGCGGTCAAGGCCCGGATCGTGGAGGAGGACGAGCGGGAAGCCGGCCTGCGTCAGGTTCTGAACCTGGGCCACACGCTCGGTCACGCCCTGGAGGCGAGCCGCGGGTTCGGGGAGATCCGGCACGGAGAGGCGGTCGCCGTCGGCCTGGTCGCCGCCTGCCAGCTCTCCCACCAGATGGGGCTCGCGCCGGAGGGGCTCCGCGATCGGGTGGAGCGTCTTCTCGAGCGCCACCGGCTGCCGACCCGAGCGCGGGGCTGCACCTGGGAGGAGGTGGAGCCCTGGATCCGCTTCGACAAGAAGACGCGGGCGGACGGGATCCGCTTCGTGTTGACAGGGAATATAGGCGATGTTAGCGTCCACCGGCGTGTTCCGATGGCCTCGATTCGCGAGGCGGCGTCCTACGTCCTGGCCTGACCGATGAAACCGATCCTGATTCTCAACGGTCCGAATCTCAACCTCCTCGGCACCCGGGAGCCGGAGGTCTACGGCAACCGATCCCTGGAGGAGCTGGAAGCCTCGATCACCGAAGAGGCGGACCGGCTGGGGGTCGCGGTGGAGTTCCACCAGACGAACCACGAGGGGGAGATGATCGATCGACTCCACGGGGCGCGCGGGCGGGTGCGCGGAGCCCTGCTCAATCCAGGGGGGTGGACGCACACGAGCGTAGCGCTCCGGGACGCCATCGCCGCGGTCGCGTACCCGGTGATCGAGGTCCATCTCTCCAATCCGATGGCCCGGGAGGAGATCCGACATCGGGACCTCGTCGCGCCGGTCTGCCGGGGAACGATCTCCGGCCTCGGCGAAGTCGGCTACCGTCTCGGCCTCCGGGCGCTGGTGGAGATCACCGCGCCGGACGGTCCGGAGAGGGATTAGAGGAAAGGGAGGGGGCATGCGCGTCGAGGAGATCAGACGGTTGATCAAGCTGGTGGAGGAGAGCGAGATCGGAGAGCTCGAGGTCCGACGGCTCTGGACGAAGGTCCGGATCCTGAAGCAGGCCGGAGACGGGTCCGGCTCCGACGGGCGGACCTACGTCCTCTCTTCCCCGCCCCCGCATCCGCCGGTCTCCTCCGCGCCGGCGCCGCAACCTTCCCCCGACGCTTCCCCGAATCCAGCCGCCGTCCCCGCCGGCGAGCCCTCCGCTCCGTCCGAGCGGGAGGAGGGGCTGGTCGCGATCAACTCGCCGATGGTCGGCACGTTCTACCGGGCCCCGTCCCCGACCTCCCCTCCGTACGTCGAGGTGAACCAGAGGGTCGAGGTGGGGCAGGTCGTCTGCATCGTCGAAGCGATGAAGCTGATGAACGAGATCGAATCGGAGGTTCGGGGAACGGTCGAGCGGATCCTGATCGAGAACGGACAACCGGTCGAGTTCAACCAGGCGCTGTTTCTGGTGAAGCCCGACTAGCGAGGTGGGAATGGAACTCCGCAAGATCCTCGAAGCGATGATCGAGCGCCGCGCATCGGACCTCCATCTGAAGGTCGGCACCCGGCCGACCTTGCGGGTCGACGGGGAGCTGGTCGGGCTGGACGACCACCCGCCGGTCACCACGAAAGATATGGAACGGGAGCTGGACCGGATCCTGACCGCGGAGCAGAAAGAGGAATTCCTCCGGGATCGCGAGATCGATTTCGCGTTCGGCGTCCAGGGGTTCGCCCGGTTCCGGTCCAACTTCTACTATCAGCGGGGGACGATCGCGATGGCGATCCGGCACGTGCCGCTCGGGGTCCCGGCGATCGAGGACCTGAACCTCCCGCCGGTCGTCGAGCAGCTCGCGCTCCGGCCCCGCGGACTCGTGCTCGTGACCGGGACCGTCGGCAGCGGCAAGTCGACCACCCTCGCGGCGATGATCGACTCGATCAACCGGACCCACCCGCGGAACATCATCACGATCGAGGATCCGATCGAGTTCATCCATCGGGACGACAAGAGCATGATCAGCCAGCGGGAGGTCGGACTCGACACCGAGACGTTCTCGCACGCGCTGAAGCACATTCTCCGGCAGGATCCCGACGTCATCCTGCTCGGGGAGATCCGGGATCGGGACACGATGTCGGTCGCGCTGATGGCCGCCGACACCGGCCACCTGGTCCTCTCCACGCTCCACACCATCGACGCCGCCCAGACCGTCAACCGGATCATCTCCTTCTACCCGCCGCACCAGCACGACGAGGTGCGCTATCTCCTCTCGAGCACGCTCCAGGCGGTGATCAGCCAGCGGCTGATCCCCCGCTCGGACGGGGTCGGGCGCGTCCCGGCGGTCGAGGTGATGGTCACGACGCCGACGATCCAGGAGTACCTCCTCGACCCGGAGAAGACGATGCTGATCAAGCAGGTGATCCATGAGGGGGTCACCCAGTACGGGATGCAGACGTTCGATCAGTCTCTGATGAAGCTGTACCGGCGCGGCCTCATCACGCTGGAGGAGGCGGTGGCCGCCTCGACGAGCCCGACCGAGTTCGAGCTTCGGGTTCGCGGGATCCAGTCGTCGAGCGACGCGAAGTGGGCGATCTTCGAGACCGGGGAAGGCGCGGAAGAGGGGGCCGAGGGCTCCGAAGAGGCCCGGCCCGGCGACCAGACCCCGCCCGGGATGGTGCGGTACTGAGCCGCCCGATGATCCGCAAGGTCCTCATCGCCAACCGGGGGGAGATCGCTCTCCGGATCATCCGCGCCTGTCGGGAGCTCGGGATCGCGACGGTGGCCGTCTACTCCGAGGCGGACGCCGACAGCCTCCCGGTCGAGACCGCCGACGAGTCGGTCTGCATCGGGCCGCCCCGGAGCCGGGACAGCTACCTGAACATCCCGCGGATCATGTCGGCGGCGCAGATCACCAACGTCGACGCGATCCATCCCGGCTACGGGTTCCTCGCCGAGAACGCCCAGTTCGCCGAAGCCTGCGAGTCGAGCGGGCTCGTCTTCATCGGCCCGCCCTCACGCGCGATCCGCGAGATGGGGGACAAGGCGGTCGCGCGGGCGAAGATGCGCAAGGCGGGGGTTCCGATCCTCAAGGGGAGCGCGGGCGTTCTGAAGGACGTCAAGGAGGCGGAGAAGACCGCGCAGGAGATCGGGTATCCGGTCATCGTCAAGGCGAAGGACGGCGGTGGCGGGAAGGGGATGCGGGTCGTCCACCGCCCCGAGGATCTCGAGCGGCTCTACGCGATGGCCCAGGCGGAGGCGGAAGCCGCCTTCAACAGCGGTGCCCTCTACATGGAGCGATTCCTCCAGCAGCCCCGTCACATCGAGATCCAGGTCGTCGCCGATCGGCACGGTCACGTGATCCACCTGGGCGAGCGCGACTGCTCGATCCAGCGTCGGCACCAGAAGCTGATCGAGGAAGCGCCGAGCCCGGCTCTGAACCCCTCGATCCGCAAGCGGATGGGACAGGCCGCCGCGCAGGGGGCGAAGCGGATCGGCTATCACAGCCTGGGGACGATCGAGTTCCTCTTCGAGGAGAAGACCGGCGAGTTCTACTTCATGGAGATGAACACCCGGCTCCAGGTCGAGCATCCCGTCACCGAGCTGGTCACGGGGATCGATCTCGTCAAGCTCCAGATCGAGATCGCCGCCGGCGAGAAGCTCCCGATCAAGCAGGATGAGGTCCGCTTCACGGGGCACTCGATCGAGTGCCGGATCAACGCGGAGGATCCCCAGAAGGGATTCCGTCCCTCGCCCGGGGAGGTCTCGTACTTCCATCTTTCCGGAGGGCCGGGCGTTCGGATCGACAGCCACATCGTTGCCGGCTCGGTGATCTCCCCCCATTATGACTCCATGGTCGCGAAGCTGATCGTCCACGGCCGCGACCGGGATGAGGCGCTGCACCGGATGCAACGGGCCCTCCAGGAAGCCCGCGTGGACGGGGTGGCGACGACGATCCCGTTCCACCTCGAGGTCTTCTCCCACCTCGACTTTCGCGGGGGACGCTACGATACCGGCTTCCTGGATCGGTACCAGGCGGCGCGGGAGGTGCCTCCGGAGACCCGCGGGGCCGTGTAGCTACAGGCCCGGCGCACGTCCGGGTCTCCTAGCGCGTCACCTTCCAGAAGAACACGGATCCGAGCGCTCCGAAGAGGAGATTGCCGATCCAGGCGGCGAGGATCGGAGGGATCGTGCCGCTGTAGCCGAGGGCCTGCCCCGCCCGCAGGCAGGCGTAGTAGGCGAAGCCGATGAAGATCGTGACCCCGATCCCGACGGCCACGTTTCCGCCGCGGACGATCCGCAGCGAGAGGCTCGCTCCCAGCAGCACCATGATCAGGTTCGACAGGGGGAACGAGGCCCGGAGGTGGTAGTCGGTTCTCAGCTTCATGTCCCGGCCTCCGCTCTCCCGCACCCGCTCGGCGTAGCGGGCGAGATCGGCCATGCTCATCCGGAACGGATCCTCCTTCGGCTGGGTGAAATCGGAGGGGATCTCGCGCAGCCTCGAGGTGGCGAACCGCTCGAAGCGGATCGCGGTCTCGACGCTGTCGCGGAACATCCGCAGATGTCCGTTCTCGAAGAGCCAGACGTCCCGTTCGAATCGGCCCGCCGCCGCGTCGATCCGGCGGAGGATCTCCTTGCCCGCCAGCTCCTGCACGGAGACGTTGCGCAGCGAGCCGGTCGCCCCGTCGAAGTACTCCACCATGTAGAAGTTCCCGCCCTGGCCGAGATAGCGGATGTTCAGCCGTCCCGCGAACTCCTCCGGCTCTTGACCCTTGATCTCCACCTTCATGATCCGCTGCTGGGCCCGGTACGAGCCGGGGACGAGCAGCTCGCCGACCCCGTACGCGGCGGCGGAGATCAGAAGCGCGCCGATCAGGAGCGGCAGGGCGATCCGCACCGGCGAGACGCCCGCCCCCTGCATCGCGGTCAGCTCGTTGAACCGGCGGAGCTGGCCGAGCGAGAGGATCGAGGCGAGGAGGAGCGCGAGCGGACAGACCTGGATCAGGATCGTCGGCAGGCTCCAGAGGTAGTAGCGCACCACGGTGGCGACGGCCGCCTCGTTGTCCACGAACTTGTCGATCTTCTCGAAGACGTCGACGATGAGGTAGATCCCGACGAACAGGAGGATCCCCATGAGGCAGTACAGGAGGAAGTCCCGCAGCACGTAGCGGTCGAGCCGTCTCATGCCTTCGCCTTCCGCCGGCTGGCGATGCTGAATCCCGAGGTGCCGAGCCGGTAGGTCAGGGCGGCGCCCGCGACTCCGAGGATCAGGTTCGGCAGCCACATCGCGATCCAAGGGGCGACGTGTCCCCGGTCGGCGAGCTGCTCGCCCCCGATCAGGCAGAGGTAGTAGAAGAGGAAGAAGGCGACGGATAGGAACCCGATCGTGACCCCTCCGCGTCGCGCCTTCATCCCGAGCGGGGCGCCGACCAGGACGAAAACGATGCAGGCGAAGGGGATCGAGAACTTCTTCTGGATCTCGACGCGGTACTGGTCGATCCGCTTCGTGACGCTCTCGGTCTGGACGAGCCGGACGCGGAGCTCCTCGATCTTCCGCCGCCGGTCGAAGTCGACCTCCGCCGGTTCGGGGGTCGGTTCCGGATCGCTGCCGAAGAGGCCGCGGACCCACGCGACCAGGCCGCGCAGCCCGGAGGGCCGGTCCCTCTCCGCCGCCAGCGACGGGATCTCCGCCGGATCCTGGACGCCGAGGGAGGCCAGCGAGCTGTCCACCTGGGCCTGGAAGTCGCGCAGCTCGTCCTCCAGCGCGGTGATCTTCGCCTTCATGTCGGAGACCGACATCTCCCGCTGCCCCCGGCTGCGGTGGATCGCCCGGTCGAGGGCGTTGCCGGATCCCTCGAGGACCATGGTCTGCTCCTCGAACTCGAGGATCCGGTACCGTCCGTCCGCGGCCCCCGGATCGGCCTCGTGGATCTCCCCGTCGACCAGCCTCATCGAGATCGCGTTCTGGCCGGAAAGGTAGCGCAGGCGGCCGCTGCGGGCGAGGATGGTGCGGGGCGACTTCCGGTTCTCGGAGGCGTCGATGATCAGGATGCCTCGCATCTCGCCGGTCCGGTCGTCCAGCCGGCGGATGAACAGGTCGTAGCCGGCATAATCGTCGACGAAGACCCCTTCTTGGATCTGCGCGGTCGGGCGGATCCGGTGGATCTGGGCGACCAGATTGGCGAAGGCGTAGTTCGTCTCGGGCAGCGCGTAGTTGTTGAAGAGGGTCAGTCCGACGGCCGCCAGGACGGAGAGGAACAAGGCGGGCAGCATCGTGTGGAACGGGTTGACCCCGCTCGCCCGGAGGGCGGTGATTTCATTGTCCTGGCTCATTTGGCCGAAGGACATCAGAATGGCCACCAGGACCCCGCAGGGGACGGAGAGGGCGACCATCCATCCGAGGCCGAGGACGAAGAGGCGGGCGACGGTCGGAAACGGGATCCCCTTGCCGAGGAACAGGTCGAGGTAGTCGAGGAGGAAGTCGAGGCTCAGCAGGAAGGTGACCACGCAGAACCCGATCAGAAACGGCCGGAAGAGCTGGCGCGCGAGATACCGGGGAAGGATTCCCCAGGGGACCAGCCGTCTTGACGTCACCCAGACCTCCGTGTGCAATTGGCTCGTGCTTCGCCTCCAGGCCCCGGGGACCCGGCAGCAAAGGCCGGAGTATATACCGCCAGAGAGGGTCTCGGGAGGAGCCCGAACCCAGCATCCAACACAATGATGAGCGATTCGTGTCCTTCTGCAAGTCCCGGCTGATCAAGATCTTCCTCTTGCTGGGGCTCTGTCTTCCCGCTTCGCTGATCGCGGACGAGGAGACGGAGCCGTTTTACGGGCTCTGGGAGTACGCTCCGGAGGGGGCGCCGGACGACGGGCTGTTCCTCTACCGCATGGTCCTCCGCTACCGCGCCCGGGCCGTTCCCCGGGACGGGGGATTCCTCCCGGAGCCGTTCCGGGCCGCCGAGGACTCCCTGGGGCTCATTTCCAGCCGGTACGAGGACTTCCTCTATCTCCAGGACAGCCTCGCCCTGGGGCTGATTCCGCCGGCGACCCTTCCGGAGCCCGGGCGCCGCTACGCCGAGCCGCAGGTCCTGGCGTCGATCGACTCGGCCCTCATCGAGCCCGGGATGGTCTACCAGGGGACCCCGGTCCACCCGATCCCGGAGGTGCCGCAGGAGATCTACCTCGAGCGTCTCACCCGGCGGAGCTTCCGCAAGCTCTGGGTGGAGGAGGCGGAGCGGACCCTGCTCACGATCGAGGAGGGGGGGGCGCGGGAAGGGGTGCTGCCGAAGCTGGCGCTCCCGGTCGAGATGCCGGGGGCGATCCGCAGCATCGTCGGCTCCGGCAAACCGAATCTCCAGGTGACCGGAAGCGAGCGGATCTCGTTCAGCGGAACCAGCCGGTGGTACCCGGATCGTCCCGTGACCGAGTTCCAGCGCCAGCAGTCGAAATTCCCCCAGCTCGACATGAAGCAGGAGCTGAATCTGAAGCTGACCGGGAACATCGGGGACAAGGTCTCCGTGGACGTGGACCAATCGAGCCAGGCCTCCACCCCTCTCGCGAACCGGATCCAGATCCACTACACCGGATACGAGGACGAGATCCTCCAGAGGGTCGAGCTCGGGAACACGAGCCTCCGGCTGCCGGGTACGCAGTACGTCTCCTACAGCGGCCGGCACGAGGGGCTCTTCGGGATCAACGCCCAGGCGCTCGTGGGCGACGTGGAGGTCGTCGGGATCCTCAGCAAGCAGGAGGGGAAGAACGAGACCAAGTCGATCACCAAGGGAGCGGAGCTGCGGACGATCGAGATCCCGGACTGGCGGTATCGCGGCGGGAAGTTCTTCTTCCTGACCGACCCGAACGGCTCGCCGATCAACGAGCTCGACGTCGCCAGCGTCGAGGTCTGGGTCGACGACCGAGACGGGGCCAACAACAACGATCAGCTCACGATCCCGGCCATCGTCACGCTGGAGGGGGACCGGGACGACCTTCCGCCCGACTCGCTGCAGGCCACGGGCGACTTCAATCAGCTCGTCGCCAATGAGGACTACATCGTCCAGACCGACGTCTACACGGGGTACCCGGTCCTGATCCTCAGCGACCGTCAGGTCCTCGACGGCCAGATGACGAAGGCGCTCGCCGTCCGGTACGACTACCAGGACGTGCAGGGAACGCCCCGGCAGATCGGCGGCTTCCTCGGGACGCAACCCGACACGCTCGTCCTCAAGCTGATCCGTCCCGCGGCGGAGATGGGCGGGACGAACCCGCTCGATCTGCGCGAAGGCGTCTTCTCCGCGACCCGGCACCTCGAGCTGCGCAACATCTACGATCTGGGGAGCAACCTCTCGGCGGAGGGGCTCGACGTCCGGATCCGCTACCGCGGGGTGTACGGCGGGATCACGACGCCGGACCGGATCGGCGAGAACACGTTCCTCGAGATCCTCGGGCTCGACCTCTTCACGACGGCCGGAGAAGGGGAGGAGGAGACCCCCGGGCCGGACGGGAAGATCGACGAGCGCAGGAT
>WJJW01000283.1 GCA_014729455.1 Candidatus Eiseniibacteriota bacterium | reverse complement strand
GGCGCCGGCGACAGGATCTCGACGATCGTCGGTCCCGACCACATCACGTGGCCGCAGGTCTCGATCTGATCGCCGTCCCGACTTACCGTCTGGGCGCAGATCCGCACGAGACCGTCGCCACCGGGGATCGGTGGGCGCGGCCCCGCCGTCACCTCGTCGACGGTCGCCTCTCCGTGCTCGCTCGTACCCGCGCTTCCCTGGACCAGCCCGTACTCCGCCGAGAACCAGACCGACGTCGAATCCGGAACGGGGTTGCCGTGGACGTCCCCGACCCGGGCGGTCACGCGGTTTCGGATCCCGTCGAAGACGAGTCCGGCGATGTTGACCCTCTCGAACGAGATCGAGAAGTGGGCGGGGTCCGGCTGCCCGCCATGGATCGCCACCCGGATCGGCTCGGACACGATGCTCCCGCTGGTGGCGATCACCTCGACCGTGCCAGAAATGACCCCCGCGTTCACCGTCGTCGCGACCCAGCCGTACGGGTTCGTCGTCCCGGTCGCCGGGTGGACGGTCGCATCCGTCTCTTCCCCCACGGGAACGATCGCGAAGTCGACCTGCGCGGCATGGGCCGCATCCACGGGGATCCCGTTCCGGTCCTGGACCTCGCAGGTGATCATGGCGGTCTCGCGGTCCCCGGCGCCGAAGACGCCGATGCTCGGCGGATCGACGTGGACGACCTCGATGTGCGCCGGTTCCTCCGACACGAAGTCGACGTCGAGCGTCGCCTGGGCGACACCGCTCGAGGCGGTCACCCGCGCGGTTCCGGTGACGAAGGGCGCGGAGCGGAGACGAACCGTCGCGATCCCGTCTGCGTCGGTGGGGGTCGGCCCCTCGAGCATGCCGAGGCTCGTCGTGAACGTCACTCCCGTCCCCGCGGCGACGGGATGACCCACCTCGTCGGTGACCAGCGCCTGGATCGTCGTCAGCTCGACACCGTTCGCCAGCAAACTCGTCGCTCCGGGTTGGAGCTCGATGTTCGCCGGGACCAACGGGACCAGCTCGACCTCCACGCTTCGCTGAAGCGCGCCCGAGACAGCCCGAATCTCGACGGTCCCGGCGGCGGTCCCTGCGACATACGTGGCCCGGGCGACTCCGCCTTCCGACGTCTGACGCGAGCCCACGAGCCAACCCGAGCCCGAGACGATCGAGAAGTCGACGGGCGTCGGATAGGCCATGAGATCTCCATTCTCGTCGAGGAGAGTCGCGATCAGGATCGCCTCGCCGGCGCCGTCGGCGGGAAGCGAGGTCGGTTCGGCCCGGAGAAGCAGCTCCGATGGGGAGACCGGTTCGATCAGGTCGATCTCGACCGTGTCGGCGACCGACGGACCGAAGGCGGCGATGACCCGGGCCGACCCGGTGGTCGTCGAGGCGAGCAGCGAGGCGGCGGCCGCCCCCTCCTGGTCCGTCGTCCCGGGGGAGCCGATCGTGCCGAGCGTCGTCGAGAATTCGACGCGCCCGCCCACGACCGGGTTTCCGTTCTGGGTCAGCAGCCGCGCCGTGATCTGCGATCTCGACACCCCGTCGGCCACGAGCGCGTAGCGATCCGCGGTCAGCACGAGCGCGAGCGGACTGAATTGCACGTCGGCGTCGGCGGTGAATCCCTCGCCGTAGAACGCGGTCACCTGCGCACTGGTCGTTCCCGGAAGCCCGGTCAGATCCGCGATCGCCGTGCCGGAGGCGTCGGTCTGCACCCGACCGGTGACCGTCCCCGCAGTGGTGCCGAAGCGGATCCGTTCCCCCTCCAGCGGGACGCGGCTCGTCGTCTCGAACAGCGAAGCCACGATCCGGCTCGTGCTGATCCCGTCGGCCGGAATCACCGAGGGGTTCGCCTCCAGGGCGAGGGTGATGCCGATCATCCGCACCTCCGCGGCGCCGCGGAGTCCGCCCAGGGATTGCGGAGCGGAGACGATCCCCTCCGCGTTCGCCGCTCCCTCTTCCAGCAACCGCAGAACCGCGGCGCGATCGAGCCGCTCCGGAATGAGCAGGATGCGCAGTCCCTCGCCCCGAGGTGCGCCGGTCTTGTTCCCGGGAACCTCCGCGCGCACCATCGCCACGACGTCGCTCACCGAGACCTCGCTGCGCAGGGTGGCCAGCGCCCTTCCTTCCCCGTCCGTCGTAGCGAACGGATCGATCTGGCCGTGCGTGGTCGTGAACGCCACACCGACGTCGGGAACGCCGCGCCCCTGGCGATCCACGATCGTCGCCTGGACGACGATCTCATCCACCCCGTTGGCGAGGATCGGGCCGAGGGTCGGATCGAGGGCGAGGGAATCCGGCGGCTCCTCCTCGGTCGGCTCCTCCGCCACGTCGGGAGGATCAGTACCGGTGATCTCCTCGCTTTTCTCGCAGCCGGCGAAGAGGCCGAGCAGCAGAAGGGCCACGCAGATCATCTCCAGGACTCGCATCATCGCACGCTCCTTGCACGAACCGAGCATTCCCGGTCGCTCCTCCTTCGAGACCTCAGCTCCGGACGAAGATCCAGTATCCGATCCCCAGGAGAAGGAGACCGAACAGCGCCAGGCCGCCGCCCAGGCCGTAAGCCGACAGGACGGGATCCACGACGAGCTGGGTGTTCGTCCAGATCGACTCGCTGATCCCCGAGAGGTTCGCCGCGACCTCCCCCGCGCTCGACGGGGGATCCACGACCAGACGCCCGGTCCCGTCCTTCTTCAATCCCGCCGCGCTCGCGACCACGTAGAGAAACGCGAGGAACAGGGCGAGCCGGACCCCGACCCCGATCGGATCGATCCGCCGGCGTTCCCCGGAGCTGCGGCGGCGCGGAATCCCCGTCGGGGCCGACCCGCTTTCCACCCCGTCCCCGGACCTCGCCGCGACAAGCGGAACCTCCCTC